>CAINSH010000224.1 GCA_903852955.1 uncultured Actinomycetes bacterium
CAGATGGAATTTCAGTTCAAGTAAGCGCAGGAGCTGAAATCGCAATGCAAGAAGCAGATGTGCTCGCTTTTGTAGTTGATGCACAAGTTGGTGCATTAGATGAAGATGATATTTTAATGCAGCATTTACGCAAAGCGAAAAAACCTCTCATACTTATCGGCAATAAAGTAGATGGTGAACGTGAAGAAGCTGAAGCGCATGGACTTTGGTCACTAGGTTTAGGTGAGCCTTATTTTGTTTCTGCTCTACACGGTCGTGGTTCTGGAGATCTACTAGACAACATCGTTGCAAAACTTCCTGAAGTTGGGGGAGCGCAAACTCAAGATGGTTATCGAAAGGTTGCATTAATCGGGCGGCCTAACGTTGGTAAATCTTCGCTGCTCAATGCTTTAGCTGGCGAACACCGTTCAATTGTCGATGATGTTGCTGGCACTACCCGTGACCCCGTCGATGAGCTCATCGAATTTGGTGGATCTATTTGGAGATTTATTGATACGGCAGGATTAAAAAAGCGTGCCAATCAAGCATCTGGAACTGACTATTACGCATCGCTTCGTACGCAAACTGCCTTGGAGCGTTGTGAAGTTGCGGTGGTTGTTCTCGATGCTTCCGAACCAATCACCGAACAAGATCTTCGCGTCATAACAATGGTTGAAGAAGCAGGAAAAGCCATGGTTATTGTTATGAATAAATGGGATTTAGTCGATGAAGATCGTCGAGATCAACTAGACCGTGAAATCGATCGCCATCTTGATCAAGTGGAGTGGGCTCAAAGAGTTAACGTTGCAGCTAAAACCGGTTGGCACCGAGACCGCCTGGCACCGGCTCTGCGTACAGCGTTGGATAGTTGGGAAAAGCGAGTTCCAACATCCAAGCTCAACTCATTTCTTGGCGCCCTCATTGGCGCTACTCCACCTCCAGTGCGTGGTGGCAAGCAGCCTAAGGTTTATTACGCAACACAAGCAGGCATTGCTCCACCAAAGTTTGTTGTCTTTTCAAATGGTTGGATAGAAGCCTCGTACCGCAGATTTATCGAAAGACGTTTGCGTGAAGAGTTTTCTTTTCCTGGAACTCCAGTTCAAGTTGCGATCCGAGTTAAAGAGCGGGAATAGAAATGTCTAGCTCGGTAATTTCAATCCCAAATGCCTTAACTTTTCTTCGCTTTCTAGGGATTCCGCTCTTTATTTATTTAACTTTAGATTTACAGGCCGACGGTTGGGCGATAGTAGTTTTGGCAATCGGCGGCGCGACGGATTATTTCGATGGAAAATTAGCTCGCGCCTGGAATCAAACTTCTAGGTTTGGCGAACTAGCAGATCCGGCTATTGATCGCTTATACATTTTCGCAACACTTATAGTTTTTCTCATCCGCGAGATTGTTCCGGCTTGGATAATTCTTCTTCTGATTACGAGAGATGTAATTCTTGCGCTCATTACAGTCTTGATGAAAATGAAAGGTCATGGCCCATTTAAAGTCACCTATTTGGGTAAGGCGGCTACATTCAATCTGCTCTATGCCTTTCCTTTTCTACTTTTGGCTAAAAGTGATTCATCTCTCGGCAGCATCGCCTACGTCTTAGGGTGGAGCTTTGCCATCTGGGGGATTGCTCTCTATGTCGCTACAGGTATAAGTTATGCGCGCGAAGGCGTTTCGCAGATTAGAGGATCACGTGTCATCAATTCCTGAAGATTTGAAATATACAAAAGAACACGAGTGGGTTAGCGCAGCTGGAAATATTTATACGATGGGTATTACTGACTTCGCTCAAGGTGCATTGGGTGACATTGTTTATGTTCAACTACCAAAAGTTGGCGAAACCCTTACTGCAGGAAAAGTATGTGGTGAGATTGAATCTACTAAATCCGTCTCAGAGATTTTTGCCGCCGTTAGTGGAACTGTTACCGAGATCAACCAAGGGTTATCCCAAACGCCAGAAATCGTAAACAGCGACCCATACGGTGCTGGATGGCTAGTTAAAGTTGAGATAAATGCCGAGCCAACTGATCTTCTTGATGCAGCTGGCTACGCTCAAATTACGGCTTGACCAAAGCGCTTTGCGCCCTTAATGTCAGCCTCAGGTTGACGGTGAAGGAGGAGGGCTCGTGCAGGCAGAACCAACGCAAAACGAACTCACCACCACTTTGCATCTTTCTCTTGCGCAGGTAAGTGATTCCCCAGCTGGCGTACTCGATGAGTATCTGGCCACTTTGCCACAAGCGGATCGAAGCATCATCGAAGAAATTGCCGGTTCTAAAGACAAAGCAATGGTTGTCATCAACAAGGGTTCAAATCTTGGTTCGCGATATCTGATTAACACCCAAGGAACCACGATTGGGCGATCAACGACAAGTGATATTTTCTTAGACGATGTGACTGTTTCGCGTGCACATGCAGTAATCGAGATGAACCCTGAAGGTTTTGTTCTTAAAGATTCAGGTTCACTTAATGGAACGTATGTCAATAACGTTTCCGTGAGTAGTAAAGATTTGAACTCTGGCGATCAGATTCAAATTGGCAAGTTCCACATGATTTTTGTATCTGGCAGAAAATAATTTAGGGGAGCATAGAGATGGCAGTTCCGGCACGCGCTTATTTGAGTATTGGTGAAGTTCTTAATCGCTTGCGCCCAGATTTTGCCGATATTACGATTTCAAAGATTCGCTTCCTTGAGTCAGAAGGCTTGATCGAACCGCAACGCACGCCATCTGGATATAGAAAATTTACGAGTTCGGATCTAGACCGACTTCGCTATGTACTCCTGGCACAACGCGATCAGTATCTTCCGTTAAAAGTTATTAAAGATAATCTCGATGCAATTGATAGAGGATTACAGCCAGCAGCTACTGGCTCGCTTCCATCGCCTCGACCAAATATTGGGTTGGCAACAATTGACGGCGAAATGGCACCAAGCACTTTCGGCGAAGTCTCAGAGATGCGACTTTCGCGCGAGGAACTGCTTAAAAATTCAGGTCTTAAAGATGACCAGTTAACTGAACTAGAGGGCTACGGATTAATCGCACCACGTGGGCGTCATTACGATGGCGATGCACTTGCCATTGCAAAGGCCGTAACGGAAATGGCCAGTTTTGGCATTGAAGCCCGCCATTTGCGTTCATTTAAATCGGCAGCTGATCGCGAAATTGGTTTAATCGAGCAAGTAATCACTCCACTTAATCGTCAAAAGAACTCTGAATCAAAAGCACGTGCAGAAGAAGTCCAAAAGGAAATTGCTTCACTTTCAATTCGTCTACATGCCGCACTAGTTCGTGGCGGGCTTCATCGCCTGCGCTCGTAATCCATGATGATTTCCATGGAGGTTATCGGTGTTCGTGTTGAGATGCCTTCTAATCAACCCATAGTTCTCTTGAAGGAAATTGATGGTTCAAGGTTTTTGCCAATTTGGGTTGGGGCCGTCGAAGCAACCGCAATTGCTTTTGCCCAACAAGGCGTCGAACCTGCGCGTCCGTTGACACATGATTTAACAAATCTAATCATTGAAGAGTTGGATGCAACTATGACGGCCGTGCATGTAACCCACATTAAAGATGGCGTATTTTTTGCATTGATTCAGCTGCGCGATAGAGCGGGGCAGGCGCATTCGATTTCGGCCAGACCCTCTGATGCCATCGCTTTGGCACTTAGGGCATCTGCCAATATTCTGGCCAGCGTTGAGCTCTTAGACGAGATTGGAATTGAAATCCCTAGCGATAACCAGGGCGGGGATGAGAACATTGAGGTGGAAAGGTTTCGCGAGTTTTTGGACCAGATCAACCCAGAGGACTTTGCAGGCTAGGTTTAAACCCTCAATCTCAAGTAGAGGTTTGGGCCGTGTCGGTCATTGAATAGGCCATTCCACTGCCCTACATTTGCCTCACTCCCCAAGAGAATCGAGTTCCACTTGACTTCCCAGGAATTAGAAATTGGCTACCGCGGTGCCACAGCTTGTTCTGCCGCTGGAATTTCATATCGCCAACTAGATTATTGGGCAAGAACTGGCTTAGTCGAACCAAGCATTCGAACTGCAAGTGGTTCTGGAACTCAACGCTTATATGGCTTTCGAGATATTTTGGTTTTAAAAATTGTCAAACGTTTACTCGATGCTGGTGTTTCTCTACAAAATATTCGAACTGCCGTTGATCATCTTCGTAACCGCGGGGTAACCGAACTTGAAAGCATGACACTCATGAGCGATGGGGCGTCAATCTATGAGTGCGCAAGTCCGGATGAGATTATCGATTTACTTGCAGGCGGCCAAGGTGTATTTGGAATTGCAGTCGGAAAAGTCTGGCATGAAGTAG
>CAINSH010000225.1 GCA_903852955.1 uncultured Actinomycetes bacterium
GTGTGAAAGGCACCGAGAGCTTAACTTGTGCGCGCGAAGGGATTCGAACCCCTAACCTTCTGATCCGTAGTCAGATGCTCTATCCGTTGAGCTACGCGCGCTTATTTAGTTTTGTACAGCCTGCGTATCTTACCTTCTTTTTAATGACCGCCCAAACGAAGTAACTCCTCGCGTAAAACCGCCTTCTTTCGGGGTTTTCCTAGGGGCTCTCCCGCTGCAACTTCTGCTTCGTTAATTTTCTGCCATGCCATTTGATCAATAACCGATGCGATTGTTAAGAGCTCTGCGATATCTCCGGCGAGCTTAGGTGTTTTTAAATCACTGACCATTAATTCAACAACCGCGGCAGCGTCTGATTTATTCGTACCGATTACTCCTGAAGGACCGCGTTTTGCCCAACCAACTACGTAAAGGTTTTCTTTTACTCGCCCATCAATGTTTACAACTTTTCCATTTTGATATGGGACGCCATCAATATCTGCAGCTTGGTAGCCAATTGCAGTAACAACTAGGCCACATTTAATCGTGACATCCCCGTTTGGCGTTGAATAAACAATACCTTCGACTTTATCGGTACCTAAAATCTCTTTTGGTGTGTGCTGGAAAAGAAAATGCATGGTGCGTTCATGTTCATTTTTTTGTGACTCTGCAATTAGCAACATTGCATCCAAATTACTCTTGACATCTTTTTCTGGTGCATCGCCTGCTCGCACAATTGCGGCATCAATATCTGCCTTATTCATTACAACATTTGTGTGTTCTAGTTTTGGTAGTTCGCGAAGTTCTGGGGATGTAAAGGCTGCATGTTCTGGTCCTCGGCGAGCGCTGATGTAAACATCGCGGACTGAACTTGTTTTAAGTGCCGCGATTGCGTGATCAGCGGTATCAGTTGGATCTAATTCGCTGGGTTCAAGCGCCAACATGCGGGCCACATCCATAGCTACATTTCCGGCACCGATGACAACTGCGGTTTCACAATCAAGTGGTGGATTAATGGTTGCAAAATCTGGATGTGCGTTATACCAAGGGACAAAATCTGCAGCCGACATCGAACCAGGCAAATTCTCACCAGGGATACCTAAGGTTTTACCTAGTGCAGATCCTGTAGCAATTACAACCGCATCATATTTTTCTTGAAGCTGTGCAACAGTTAGTTGGTTTCCAATTTCTACATTTGCGAACAATCGAAAATTTGGGTCAGCTGCAATCTTTTCAAATACTTTAGCTACTGTTTTAATCTTTGGGTGATCGGGTGCAACACCACTTCGAACTAATCCCCAAGGCGTTGGAAGACGTTCAATCATGTCTATTGCAAAAGTGCGATCTTCGTTTTGAGAGTTTTGCAGAGCTTGTGCTGCAAAATAACCGGCAGGTCCTGCGCCGACAATTGCAATCTTGAACTGTGGAATTGCCGTCTCCTCAATAGTAAATCTGGCGGAGACGAGGAGATTTGAACTCCTGAAGGGTTTAACCCCTTACCTCGTTAGCAGTGAGGCGCACTCGACCGGGCTATGCGACGTCTCCGAGTTACGGGGGAAGTTTACAGGTTCTTTATAGCTTCTACCTAACAGCCCTTTTTAGTGAATTTAAGCCAAAAAATGGGACCAACCGTAGCTGGTCCCATTTTCTGACTGAAATGGATTAACTATGTGTGATGACCAAAATTGCAATGAGTGCAACTGTGGCTGCTGCCTGAATAACCAAGCTCTTGCGATCTGTCTTGGCAACTGCGGCGATTGTTCCTGCGTTCTCATCCTTAATTTTGTGGTTATCCCAAATAACCTGTGCAAATGTTAGAACGATAGTTGAGTATGCAACAACATAAATTAGATCCATAAGTACCAGACTTGATACTTGTGGAATCGCATCTAATGAAGACTGTTGCAAGAACACGGTTGTCAGCAATGCGGTTGCAGGCATTGCAGTTCTGATTTCAGAATAAGTTGGGCTTAATAGAAGCGCCAACCAGTTAGTAATAAGAACCAAAATTAGAGGAAGTAGTAGTTTCCACCAAAATAGGTTCTGTGCACGGTGAATTCCAATTGAGAATGTAAGTGCAGAAAAATTACTTGACTGCGCAGTTGTATCTCCAAGATTGGAAACGTAGTTATGGTCCATGGTTTCTGCAGAAATTGCATTGACTGTCCAACCAGGGACTTTAAATCGTGAATCAAATGCAGTCTCTTTAGTATCTGGAACATAAACAATTTTAGTGTTGTCATTTAAAGTATCTTCGAGAGTAATTTCTAAGTTCTGCTTATCCAGTGGATAGTTACTAAGAACAAATGGTTCAAAGAATCGACCTTGAACACGCATCATCTGTAGTTTTTCACCACTTGGTAGAACCTGTGGTTCTTCCGTCAAGTTTGTAACTGTTAAGCCCCACTCTTCAACAGAGTTAGCAAATTCGAGAGTAGAAAGTGGATCTACATCGCCATTCCAACGTAGCCACAAGTAGCCTTTGAAGAAAAATGTATTTGCGGCAGTGTCGATTTCATATGCATTCACTGCGTACAAACCAACCATTACCTTGGTTGCACCAGGAGCTGGTTCGCCCGCTTTGGTGTACACACCGCCGGCAATATTTGTGTTGGAATTTTCAGCTTGTGTACTGCAGCCGCTTAATCCAAGAACTAATGACCCGATTAAAACTGCCAGCCACAGCCCTGAAATTTTGCGGGCGTTGATCCTGATAAACCCAGATTTGCTTGATTTCATTTACTTTTCCAATCTAGTTAACGGTCTCGAATTCACCACTGGATATTACTTAGAAATTTATTGGAATCGGCTTGGCTCACCGAGTGGTCTCCAAAACTGATTGCTTGTACGCTCACAGTATGGAGAATTCGGACAAAGCTTTAGAAACCGGCAGCAAGCGCGTCTATGACGTAGCCCCA
>CAINSH010000226.1 GCA_903852955.1 uncultured Actinomycetes bacterium
CCCTTGTAACATTTCTACAAGGTCCATGCGAATAAGAGTTTCATCCTCTGCAACAAGGATTCGAACGCTCATAACCAATTCATCCTTTCCGGATGTGCATGTATCAACTGTGCCCCGAGTCGGAGTCGAACCGACACTATGCAGTGTTTGAGACTGCCCTCTCTACCGTTGGAGTACCGAGGCTTTCTTGCATACAACCAAGCGGTATAAATCTTAGCGGTAAGCGGCAGCTACTCCAGCAACGGCATCGCCTACGCGGTGAACGCGCATCGCATTGGTTGAACCTGGAATTCCTGGAGGCGATCCGGCAACAATCATTACGTCATCACCAATTTGAGCGCGGCCTGAGTCAATCAGCACGCTATCGACTAATTTCACCATTTCATCGGTTGCGCCAACGACAGGTGTAAGCATTGATTCCACGCCCCATGAAAGTGCAAGACGGTTATACGTTCCGACTTCAGGGGTCATTGCAAGAATTGGAATTGGTGAACGAAGACGCGACATTCTGCGGGCAGAATCTCCACTTTGCGTGAAAGCAACCAGATATTTGGCTCCGACAATTGCACCAACTTCAGTTGCAGCTTTTGTGATTGCGCCACCTTTAGTACGTGGTGGAGTTTTGATTGGGCGGATTCGATCTAAGCCGCCTTCTTCAGTTTTTTGAATTATGCGCGCCATTGTTTGTACAGCTTCGATAGCAAATTCACCGACACTTGTTTCACCCGAAAGCATTAACGCATCAGCACCATCTAATACTGCATTTGCACAGTCTGTAGCTTCGGCACGTGTTGGACGTGAATTAGTGATCATTGAATCCAACATTTGAGTTGCAACGATAACTGGCTTAGCCATATCTCGAGCTAGCTCAACGCATTGCTTTTGAACTAGAGGCACATCTTCAATGGGAAGTTCAACGCCCAAATCTCCTCGGGCAACCATAATTGCGTCAAAAGCGGCAACGATTCCATCTAGGTTTTCAACTGCCTGTGGTTTTTCAATTTTTGCAATTACTGGAACGCGAATTCCTTCTTCATCCATAATCTTATGTACATCTTTAATATCATCAGCGCTTCGAACAAAAGAAAGTGCAATGAAATCAGCACCGGCTCTTAAGCCCCATCGCAAATCATCAATATCTTTTTCAGACAAAGCTGGAACCGATACAGCAACTCCGGGCAAGTTGATTCCCTTGTTATTGCTCACTGCTCCGGGTTCGATAACTTTAGTTACGACGTCATTGCCTTTAACTTCTACAACTTCAACAGTCACTTTTCCATCATCGATCAGGATGCGATCTCCGGCTTTACAATCACCAGGTAAACCTTTGTAAGTAGTCCCTACGCGCTCTTTTGTTCCTTCGACTTCATCAGTTGTGATTGTAAAGATATCTCCGCGAGCTAAATCGTGAGGACCAGCTTTAAAGCGCGCTAAGCGAATCTTTGGTCCTTGAAGATCTACAAGAATTGCAACTGGGCGGCCAGCTTCTTTCGCCGCAGCACGCACGCTATCTAAGCGAGATTGGTGTTCTTCATATGAGCCATGTGAAAGATTCAGGCGCGCCATATTCATGCCTGCATCGATGAGCGCCTTAACTTTCTCAGGAGATTCAACTGCTGGGCCCATCGTGCACACAATCTTCGCTCTACGCATTTGCCTACCTTAAACCATTAGTGAACGAGTGGTGGGTTCGATTGGCGATGGCAACTGCGTCTCCCCCGTGAGATATGTATCAACTGCTGCCGCTGCGCTTCTGCCTTCAGCGATCGCCCACACAATGAGTGATTGACCACGTCCTGCATCGCCTGCAACGAATATTCCTTCTTCGCTAGTTTCAAAGTTGGCATTGCGTGCAATATTGCCACGCTCATCTAACTTGACTTCTAGTTGAGAAATAATCGGTGATTGTTCAGGTCCCGTAAATCCCATTGCCAGAAATACGAAATCTGCTGGAATTTCTTTGGCGGTGCCAGGAACTGGTTCGAACTTGCCATTTTCAAACTTGGTTTCAACAATTTGCAGTGCGCGAACATTGCCATCGGCATCTCCGAGGAATTTCTCGGTGCTGACAGAGAACATACGATTATCTTTTTCTTCATGCGCACTCGAAACGCGATAAATCATTGGATACGTTGGCCAAGGTTGTGCTGATGGACGTTCCTCTGTTGGACGCGGCATGATTTCAAGTTGAGTAATACTTGCAGCGCCTTGACGAATTGATGTGCCCAAGCAATCTGCCCCAGTGTCTCCGCCACCAAGAATTACGACATGTTTACCCGCAACATTAATTGGCGGAACCTCAACTTCACCAAGTGCTTGTTTGTTTCCCCAAGGCAAAAACTCCATAGCTTGGTAAATCCCTTTGAGTTCGCGGCCTGGAACAGGAAGGTCGCGCCATTGTGTGGCACCTACAGCTAAAACAATTGCGTCATATTTCTTTCGTAAATCTGCGCCAGTAATTTCTGCACCTACATCTACGCCGCTGCGAAAACGGGTGCCCTCTTTTTCCATCTGATTAAGACGGCGATCCAAAATATGTTTCTCCATTTTAAATTCAGGGATTCCGTAACGCAAAAGACCGCCGATTTTTTCGGCGCGTTCATAAACTGCAACAGTATGGCCCGCGCGAGTGAGTTGCTGCGCAGCTGCAAGTCCTGCAGGACCTGAACCAATAACTGCAACTGTCTTTCCTGTGATGCGATCTGGTGGCATTGGTTTTACATCACCGGCGTCAAAAGCTTCCTCAATTGTGCGAAGTTCTACTTGTTTGATCGTCACCGCATCGCGGTTGATGCCAACCACACATGCTGTTTCGCAGGGTGCAGGGCAAAGACGTCCAGTAAATTCTGGAAAATTATTGGTTGCGTGTAAACGATTGATCGCTTCGGATTTATCTCCGCGCCACATTAAATCGTTCCACTCTGGAATTAAATTACCCAGTGGGCAACCTGAATGGCAAAAGGGAATACCGCAATCCATGCATCGACCAGCTTGTTTTTGTAAATGCTCAAGGCTTTGTGGTTCATATACCTCGCGCCAATCTTGAATTCGCACATCAACTGGACGGCGCGTTGGGGTTTCGCGTGGAGTGGTCATAAAACCCTTTGGATCAGCCATTAGCAGCAACCTCCATAACTAATGCATCAACTGGTAAACCCTCACGTGTTGCACGCGCCATTGCATCTAGCACTCTTGCATAATCGCGTGGCATTACTAAAGAGATTCGCTTAATTGACTCTTTCCAGTTATTTAGAAGTTCGGTTGCCACTTCAGATTGTGTCTCTTGTGCAAATGCTGCAATTAAAACTTGTAAAATCTCTTGTTGATCTTCAGGCACCGCGACAATGTCTGCCATATCGGTATTTACATTGGCCGGGTCTAAATCAAGAACAAACGCACGCCCACCAGACATACCCGCGGCAAAGTTTCGACCTGTGCGACCCAAGACAACAACGGTTCCACCCGTCATGTACTCGCAACCGTGATCGCCAATACCTTCAACAATTGCGGTTGCACCGGAGTTTCGGACACAGAAGCGTTCACCAACAACTCCGCGAATCATGATCTGACCAGAAGTTGCTCCGTAACCAATTACATTTCCAGCAATAACATTTTCATCTGATTTAAAAGTTGATTTTTCATCCGGACGCACAATTACTCGCCCACCAGAAATTCCCTTGCCAACATAATCGTTTGAATCGCCAAAGAGTCGAATCGTTAGACCGCTTGGAATAAACGCTCCCAATGACTGACCTGCAGAGCCATGTAAAGTCACATCAATCGTATTATCTGCAAGGCCGCCTCCCCCGTGTTTACGAGTGATTTCAGCGCCTAACATAGTTCCAACAGTTCGGTTTACATTTCGAACCGGAAGATTTATTTTTACAATTTCCTTTTTAGTAAGTGCAGGTTGAGCTAACTCAATGAGCTTGTTATCAAGTGCTGCATCCAAACCATGATCCTGCTTTGATGTGTTGTGCAGCGCGCTTACAACATCTGGACGTACAAGAAGTGGCGCAAGATCAAGCCCGCTTGCTTTCCAGTGATCTACGGCCCGCTTTGTATCAAGGTATTCAACATGACCAACTGCTTCGAGCAAAGTTTTAAATCCAAGGCTTGCCAAGATTTCGCGGACTTCTTCGGCGATGTATTCAAAGAAAGTTTCAACGAACTCTGGCTTACCACTAAAGCGCTTACGCAGCTCTGGATTTTGCGTTGCAACACCTACCGGACACGTATCTAAATGACACACACGCATCATCACGCAACCAGATACGACAAGTGGCGCAGTTGCAAAACCAAATTCTTCAGCACCCAAGAGCGCAGCAATAACGACATCGCGCCCAGTTTTTAACTGTCCGTCAGTTTGAACCACAATTCGATCGCGTAAGTTATTGAGCAACAAAGTCTGTTGAGTTTCAGCTAAGCCAAGTTCCCATGGAGCTCCAGCATGCTTAAGCGATGTTAGGGGTGAGGCGCCAGTTCCGCCATCGTGGCCCGAGATCAAAACAACGTCGGCGTGCGCCTTGCTTACTCCAGCCGCGACAGTACCTACGCCAACTTCTGCGACTAATTTAACGTGAACGCGGGCATTTTTATTTGCATTCTTAAGGTCGTGAATTAATTGAGCTAGATCTTCAATTGAATAAATATCATGATGAGGAGGTGGAGAAATTAAACCAACACCTGGAGTTGAATATCTAACTTTTGCAATCCATGGATAAACCTTGTTACCAGGCAACTGACCGCCTTCGCCGGGCTTTGCACCTTGTGCAATTTTGATCTGAATATCATCGGAGTTAACCAAGTAATCACTTGTTACACCGAAGCGGCCTGATGCAACCTGCTTAATAGATGAGCGCTTTGAATCGCCATTTGCCATCGGCAAGAAACGATCAGGATCTTCTCCGCCTTCACCAGTATTTGATTTTCCGCCTAAGCGATTCATTGCAATTGCTAATGTTTCATGAACTTCTTGTGAAACAGAACCGTAGGACATAGCACCAGTTGAAAAACGCTTAATAATTTCAGATGCCGGCTCGACTTCATCAATCGATATTGCTGGCCGGACACCTTCATTGAATGCAAAGAGTCCGCGCAAAGTCATTAAACGAGTGCTTTGATCATTTACGCGATTTGTATAGCGCTTGAAAACGTCATAACGCTTATTACGCGTTGAATGCTGCAAAGTAAATACAGTCTCTGGATCAAATAAGTGAGGTTCACCTTCGCGGCGCCATTGATATTCACCACCGATTGGGAGTCGCTTTGTTCCAGGGATTGCTCCCCCAGGTGGATAAGCGATGTGGTGGCGCGCGATGGTCTCTTTAGCAATTACATCAAGAGTTACACCGCCAAGGCGTGAAGTTGTTCCAACAAAATACTCATCCACTAACTCTTGGCTAAGACCAATTGCTTCAAAAACCTGAGCGCCTGTATATGAGGCAATTGTGCTAATACCCATTTTGGACATAACTTTTAAGACGCCTTTACCAAGGCTTTTAATTAAGTTACGAACCGCCTTTTCTGGAGTAATCCCAGTGATAACGCCCTGTAAAACTAAATCTTCGGCAGTTTCCATTGCAAGGTAAGGGTTAACTGCAGCTGCGCCATAACCAATTAAAAGTGCAACATGATGAACTTCGCGCACATCACCTGCTTCTACAACTAAGCCAACTTTGGTGCGAGTTTTTTCGCGAATTAAATGATGATGGACCGCAGATGTTAGAAGAAGTGATGGGATCGGTGCTTCTTCGGCATCAGCGTCACGATCAGAAAGAACAATGATACGTGCACCGTCGGCAATAGCCTGAGAAACTTCTTCTTTAATCGCATCAATACGCTCGCTTAAAGATTCCCCGCCGCCGGCCACAAAGAAAAGTCCACGAATAACATGTGAACCTAAACCTGGATGATCACCGTCGGCATTAATGTGAATAATCTTTGCGAGTTAATCGTTATCAATACGCGGGAAAGCGAGTGAAATTTGACGACAACTTCCAGGCCCTGGATCTAGCAAATTATGTTCTGGGCCCATTGACGTTCCAAGACTTGTAACTAACTCTTCGCGAATCGCATCAAGTGGTGGATTTGTAACTTGGGCAAATAGCTGTGAAAAATAATCAAAAACTAATCGTGGCTTATCTGAAATTGCGGCAATTGGAGTATCGGTTCCCATGGAACCAAGTGGTTCCATGCCGTTTTTGGCCATAGGTGTAATAAGAATGCGAACTTCTTCTTCGGTGTAACCGAAAGTACGTTGGCGGCGCAAAACAGATGAATGCGGATAAACAATATGTTCGCGCGCTGGAAGTTCATTTAACTTAACTATTCCAGCATGCAACCAGTCTCCATATGGAGCAGCATCTGCCAATTGATCTTTGATTTCACCATCTTCAATAATTCGACCAGCTTCAATATCAACCAAAAACATTTTTCCCGGCTGTAAACGTCCTTTTCGTGCAATGTTTTCGGCCGGGATATCTAAAACACCAACCTCTGATGCCAGTACTACAAGCCCATCGTTAGTAACCCAGAAACGAGATGGGCGAAGACCATTGCGATCTAGGACTGCGCCAACTTGATGTCCATCAGTAAAAGTTACACATGCCGGGCCATCCCATGGCTCCATAAGAGATGCGTGGAAGGCATAAAAGTCACGACGATTTTGCGGCATTGTTTCGTGGTTTTCCCAAGCCTCAGGAATCATCATCAAAACTGCGTGTGGAAGTGATCG
>CAINSH010000227.1 GCA_903852955.1 uncultured Actinomycetes bacterium
GCAACTGCCTTTTGCGCATATCCTCCACCATCAACTGGCGCTAAAACGCGGCGGCCATTTGTAGTTCCAACAACTTCAAGTCCCGGTACTAAGGGAAGTTTCTGCGGAGATAGGTATGAGTTTTCAGTTTGGTGTGTATCTGCGTAATTAATACCGATAGAACTAACTTCGATTAACTCTTGACCAGGTCCTGCAACTGGATCTGCAAGATCGACAAGGTGCATTGATTCTGGACCACCGAATGCGGTGATCTGTATAGCTTTCATTTTTATCCCTTTGTTGAGCCGAGGGTTAAACCGGAAACAAACTGTTTGCGTAGAACAAAGAAGACAATAAGCGTTGGCAGGGCAGCAATAACGGCACCTGCCGCTAAAAGGTTGTAATCGGTTACAAATTCACCTTGTAGGCGGCCTAAAGCCGAAGTGATTGGGCGCTTTGAATCCGTAGACATAAGTACCAATGCCCAGAAGAAATCGTTATAGATCCAGGTTGTCATCAGCACACCCAAAGATGCAAGAGCTGGACGAAGTAACGGCAACATCACTTTTGTGTAGTGTGTAAATACAGTTGCACCATCGACCATTGCAGATTCGCTAATTTCCTTGGGAACAGTTTTCATATAACTTGAAAGAACAAATGTTGCAAAGCCCATCTGGAATGCGACGTGAATTAAAACAACACCCCAAGGAGAGTCATAAAGCAATCTTGGAATTCCAACTGCTTTGCCTAAAGTGATGTACATCTTGAAAACTGGAATAAAGACTAGTTGCGCTGGTAGCAAGTTACCTGCGGTAAATAGAAGAAGCAAAGAAACGTTCCACTTAAATGAATATCGACTAACGACAAATGCAATCAGTGAGCCAAAGAATAGGGTTAAGAAAACTGCAGGGACCGTAATTGCAAAAGTATTAGCGAAATAAAGAGGCAGATCCATCCGTGAAATTGCATCGATATAGTTTTGAAAATTAATAGTTTTTGGAAATGAGAAAACTCCATTTGCACGAATGTCTTTGTAGGGACGAAGTGAAGTCCAGACTGTCCAAACAATTGGAAAAATCCAAACCAAGGCAAAGATGCCAATAAAGGCCGAGATGAACCCATCTTTTACTTTTTGCTTATTGCGGTATTTAACCGCAGCTTCGCGTGCTGAAGTATCAATTGTCATTGGACGTCACTCTTAAATGTTGTACGTAGGTAGGCGATGATTGGTCCGATTGAAAGTACAAAGAGAATGACTGCATATGCAGCACCTTTCATGGAAGCACCTTCACCGGCAATATTTTGAAAGACCAAAGTACCCAGAATCGGGAAGCCCGCAGAAGAGCCATAAATAATGTAAACAATGTCGAAGGCACGCAGGGATTCGATAATCGTGATCACAATGACGATGATATTTACCGGCTTCATAGACGGGAAAATCACCTTTTTAAAGGTCTGCCACTCGGTAGCTCCGTCAAGGGCTGAAGCCTCGCGAAGTGACATATCAACTGACTTAAGGCCAGCTAAATAGAGCAACATGATGTAACCAATATGTCGCCACGAAGCAATGGTCAAAATTACGTAGATATTAATGTCGTAATTACCGAAAAATGAGATTGCATTATCAATATCGCGACCCATGAGGCCGTTAACAAAACCATCTGGGCGAAGTAAGAAATTCCAAATAATTCCAGTTACTGCCAATGAAAGAACTACAGGTAAGTAATAAGCAGTTTCGTAAAACTTGTGGCCGCGAATCTGGCGATCAATTTGGTAAGCAAGCAAGATGCCAATAGGAGTTGCAATTCCAGCAAACCATGCCAACCAAATAATGTTGTTTTGAATTGCATCCCAAAAAGCTGGGGTATCAAAGAAAATATTTTTGTAGTTTGCAAGTCCTGCCCACTTAATTCGTGAGATTGAAATTCCGGACCAATATGTAAAAGAAAGAATGATTGTTAAAAATGCAGGAACCCATACAAGAAGTAGATGAAAGAAAAGTGGAATTCCTACGAATGCGCTTAATGTTGTGCGATCTGCTCTGGAAAAGGCTCGACGGCGATGGGTCTTTTGATTATCCATCGCCGTCGAGCTCATACATTTACCCTATCTTATTAAGCGTGCTTATTAAGCTAGTGGTGGAAGTGCATCCCATTGTGCTTGGAGAGTATCTTGAATCTTTGATACATCCTTTGGATTTTTAAACCATGACTGAATTGCAGGACCAACAACTGGGCCAGCAAAGTCAGGGCGTGTATCGCGATCAAGGAACTGAGTGATGTACTTTGCTTCACCCATAACTGCAAGCTGTTCCTTCTGGAACGCATCGTATGTTGAAGTATCTTGTCCGCTGTTTGCAGATGTCATTGGAATCAAAGCTCCATTTGCATCCTTAGCTGCGAGAGTAGCTGTTACGCCCTCCATACCGCCGGCAAACTCTAGGAAGTTAGCTCCACCATCATTATTTGTTCCATTTGCAGCTACGCACCAACCATCGATAGGTGCATCGATTGTGTCGCGACCGTGCTCTGGATTGATTTCTGGGAA
>CAINSH010000228.1 GCA_903852955.1 uncultured Actinomycetes bacterium
GGGTTCGGATTCGTGCAATTAACTCCGATGGATGTCTAAAAGGTTTGACCATATAGTCATCGGCTCCAGCTTCAAGGCCCCGCACAACATCATGTGAGTCACCTTTAGCTGTCAACATGATGATTGGAACCATTGATTCTGCACGAATTAGTTTGCAGACTTCGATTCCATCAAGGCCAGGCAACATAACATCCAGCAGAACTAAATCTGGTGGGTTGTTATGAAAAACATCAAGTACTTCATCCCCGCGACTAACGAGGTCAACATCAATTCCTGCTCCAGTTAAAACAATACCGAGCATTTCGGCAAGGTCCTGGTCGTCATCGACAACCATAACCAATGTCATTAGCTACCGTGCTCCCAAGAGTTCAAGTACATATCTTGGGCAGGTGTTAGAACATCGATTCGTCCACCCATGCTAATTAACTTCAGGCTCGCAACTTCCTTATCAATATAAGAAGGAACTTCGTGAACACCAGGCTTTAAATTCTTAGCTTCTTTAACTAAGTACTCAGCAGTCAGAGCTTGATCAGAGAATGACATATCCATTACTGAAGCTGGGTGGCCTTCTGCAGCGCCAAGGTTAACTAAACGTCCTTCGGCTAGAAGAAGTAAGCGGCGGCCATCAGCCATTACATATTCATCTGTTTGGTGGCGCATTTTGGCATTTTTCTGCTTAGCATTTTGCTCAAGCCACGCAACATCGATTTCAATATCAAAGTGACCTGAGTTGGCCATAATTGCGCCGTCCTTCATGACTGCAAAGTGCTCGTCGCGCAGCACATCACGGTTACCTGTAACAGTGATGAAAACATCGCCAACTTTTGCTGCATCAATCATTGGCATTACGCGGAAACCTTGCATCATTGCATCTAATGCTTTAGTTGGATCAATCTCAGTGACGACTACATCAGCGCCCATTCCCTTTGCGCGTTCTGCAACACCTTTACCGCAGTATCCAAAACCGGCAACAACAAGGATTCGACCAGCTAGAAGAAAGTTGGTTGAACGGAAAACAGCATCAAGAGTTGATTGACCAGTTCCGTAACGGTTATCAAACATGTGCTTGGTATCAGTGTCATTGACGGCGATCATTGGGAACTGAAGCGCCCCATCTTTTGCCATCTGATTTAAGCGAATAACTCCAGTTGTTGTTTCTTCGCATCCACCAGCGATGTTTGGAATTAACTCTTTGCGAGTTGTATGAAGAGTATTAACTAGATCGCAACCATCATCGAAAACTTGGTGCGGTTCGATGTCAAGAGCTGCGTTGATGTGTGTGTAATAACCATCACGATCAACTGCATTTCGCGCAAAAACTGAGATGCCGTATTCATGTACTAATGCAGCAGCAGTGTCATCTTGTGTTGATAAAGGATTTGATGCACATAGTGCAATTTCTGCTCCGCCAGCTTTTAAAACGCGCATTAAGTTAGCTGTCTCAGTTGTGACATGCATACAAGCAGAGATACGGACTCCAGCAAAGGGTTGTGACTTTTCAAAACGCTCACGAATCTGTGCAAGAACTGGCATGTTGCGCTCAGCCCATTCAATGCGCATGCGTCCCTGTGCGGCAAGGCTTGCATCGGCAATATCGTGCTTTGGAAGAGTTGAAGTAACTGGTGCGTTCACAAAAAAGCTCCTTAATCGACTGCGGTCAGGAGCATAGGTTACTGCCCTTATGGCTAAAGGGTGCGCTCAAGCGGGGCAGTTAGCTGCGAATTAGCGAGAGAACCTCATCACGTAGCTTTTCCATTTGGACACGATCCTTGGCCTCAACGTTTAGACGTAGCAGCGGTTCGGTGTTTGAAGGGCGAAGATTGAACCACCATGTATCCCCATTAACCGTCAAACCGTCAAGGTGGTCAATGCTTACGCCATCTTGAGCGGCGTATTTTTCTTCGACCAATGCGCTGGCAGCTGCTGCATCAATGACAGTGGAGTTAACTTCTCCACTTAGTACGTATCTTTGAAATGGTTTTAGAAGCTCTGACATTGTTAGCTCAGTTTCACCTAAAGCGCTAATTGCATGCAAAGCTGCAAGTGCGCCTGAATCAGCCCTCCAAAACTCATCAAAATAAAAATGGCCAGAATGCTCACCACCAAAAATTGCTTTACTGTCGGCCATCATTTTCTTAATATAGGAATGGCCAACCCTACTTCGTAGACCAACTCCACCATTTTCTTCAATAACTTCGAGTACTGCACGCGAAGAAATTAAGTTATAAATAATCGTCGAACCTGGATGTTTTTTGAGTTCACGTTGGGCAATAAGGGCCGTTAGATCAGATGGATTGATGGCATTGCCTTTTTCATCCACGATAAAACATCTATCCGCATCACCGTCAAAAGCTAAGCCAAGATCGGCCTTATGTTCAATAACTGCCTTTTGCAAATCTATTAAATTCTTGGCATCAATTGGATTGGCCTCATGATTTGGAAATGAACCATCTAGTTCAAAATACATTGGAATGAGTTCACAGTTGAGCCGAGCAAAGATTGCTGGGGCAGTGTGCCCGGCCATTCCATTGCCTGCATCTACAACAATTCTTAGTTGCCGAATATTTGAAAGGTTCACAAGGTTTAACAAATGATATACATATTCTTCAAGCATGTCACGGTTAGTTTCTTTGCCCACTGAGTGAATTTGAAGTGGTGATCCTTTTCTTACAAAATTTTCGATCGTTTGTAGGCCTGATTCTTTTCCAATTGGGCGGGCACTACTTAAACAAAGTTTAATTCCATTGTATTCAGCAGGGTTGTGACTAGCCGTAAACATGGCACCCGGGAACCCAAGTTTTCCAGAAGCAAAATACAACATATCCGTTGAAGCCAAACCAATACGAATTACATCCATTCCCAATGAAGTAACACCGGCCGAGAAAGCATCTGCGAGTTCAGGTGAAGAAGGCCGCATATCCTCACCGATAACAATCGTTGCAGGTTCGCGTACTTGTTGTAAGAAGTGTGCAAATGCAACACCCGTTGCAAAAGCGAAATCTGGAGTTATCTCTGAATCTACAAGGCCACGTATGTCATATGCCTTGAAAATATCTGCAAATTCTTCTGACATATCTTGATCCTTAGGAAGGTACGGCGCGTAGATGACCTCGACGACCAATTGACGACTGAGAATTCTGGGAACTATTGCCATCAACTTCTTCAACTTCTTGAGCAGCTACTTCTCGCACAGCATCTGCGATAGCCATGAGGTCATCTTCAGATGGACCAGGCTCGTCACCAGTTAGTTCATGTCGAATAACTTTCCAACCATGTGGAACTTTTAATCTCTCGCCATGTAGCGAACAAAGATCATATGCATGTGGCTCTGAAAATACTGCAAGCGGTCCTACAACGGCAGTTGACTCGGCATAAATATATGTCAGCGTCATCGTTGCTGTAGACCGACAGCTCACACGGGAACAACCGCGTCCAACATGCACTTGAGCTCTCATAGAAACAAGATTAGTGGGCAAGTACCAGTTTTTTGGGGATTATCAAGGATTTAAAACGCGGATGTTTGAATTTGGAATCTCAACTTTTGTTAGCGAACTTCCGCTTTCCATGGGAATGAATCCGTATCCATTGCTTGAAGCGACTAATCCTGCTGCATAGATATCTTTACTGGCCGAAATAATGCTTATCGATCGCGAATTTTCAGGCACTCTCCATGTAGCAATATCACTTCCTGTTATTGATTTTCTTATTTTTTTCTTATTCACCAACGTGACTTGTAATCTCACGTTAATTGAGTCACCAGCAAAAACTATAAGGGGAGAAAGCCCAGTTATCGCAAGGTTCATTGGCTTTAATTGAGGTGTCGATGTGCTCCAAACAAAATCTTTACGGCCCGCAATAGTCACGCTCGAAGAAACCGAGGCGATGATCGGCTCTGGAGAGGTGATTCGTAAAGCAAATGCGCTTGCAGAAATTTTGGGCGAAAGAACAAACTCAGAGACAATTCCACCCTCTATTAGTTCAGAGCTGAGGCCAACTGGAATAAATCTTCCATCCGCCGAAAGTATTTCGGCAGTGAAATTAGTGCTTACTTCTCCTGGAGAAAGGATTCTTAAAGTATGCGCTGAAGAAGCGCTTTGTCCTTTTTTCGGCAGTTGATTTGGAATTGCAGCAATAACAATAGTTCGAGAAGCATCTGGATATGCATTAACAAAGTCTCCACCCAACGCCTTTAAACCCGCACCTTGTTCATCGATCATAAATGAATTAATCCGGCCAGATCGTGGCGTTACATGTACTACAAGTGATTTATCACCTGGTGCTAATGAATCCAACGCAATTTGTTTAAAGTTTTTGGATTTCAAATTAACTGATTGGAGTGGTTGTTTCCCGTTTTCGGAATAACTCTGGATATCTACCACTGCATCGCTCAAACCGCTGTTGACAATTAACAGATATCCCTTAGTTGTGACATTTGCACTGCCACCAACGAACCACTGACTAGATGATGGCCCGGAACAGATTGTTCCACCAGCCCAACTTCCAGATCGGCTTTGCCAAATTGTTGGTGTCACGCCATCTGCCGTTATTACTAAGGAATCTTTTTGAACTGGAAAACGTAGCGTCCTAAATGGAATTGTTTTTGTGCTCCTATTTTCCAGCCGCTGATAACGAACTTGGGAGGAAGCTATGGACACTTGTGAATTTAATCCATTTAAAGTAGGTGGGCAGACAACGGCCGGATAAGTTTGAGAGAAGTTATTACTCGTAGCTGTCACATGAATAACTGAACCCACGGAAAAAGCTGCAACTAAAACAACTAATGAAAGGAGAGAGCTTTTAAATTTCATGCCAGCTCCATTTCTGAGATTTCACGTTTTCTTCGCCCTGCAGGAAGTGCCAATATGACAACGACAATCCAGATGATGAGCTGAAGTGAAAGCCATGCTCGCCGTGTAGTTCCATCATGGATCAAAGAGATTTCTCCCGACTCAGTAACCTGAAACTGCGGTAACCCCTCTTGATTTATGGTGCGATCCAATCTGTACCCATTTTCAAGAATCTGCCAAGAACGGTCAAAGCGTTCTGTCAGAATTATTGAACCCGGACCGGTAACAGTAGTGCGTGAACCAATATCGCCAGCATCTAGTGGTTCTTGTTTTCCATCACGCGACGTGAAAATCAATCGTCCTGTAACACCCGTGACACGCCAAACCACTCCAGATGAAGTTGCTGATGTGCGAACAAAACCACCAAGCCCATCGATTGTTCTAATCACGTTTTTATCAAAAGGGTTTTTGATGAAAACATATTTGATTCCATAGGCTGCAAAAATCTGACTACTTGAAATACCAGACCCATCGATAAGTTCTTGTGCGGCAACTTCAAGTTCACGAATTTGGCCAGGTGCTACATCTGGTTCGCCTAGTGAAATATCACTACCACGTGAAATGTAATACTGCGTTGACTTAGAACCATCAGTTTCGATTTCACGTAACACTAAGGTTTTCGTATCTAACTCTGCAGTAAGAAAAGCTGGCATTACAGTATTTGTACTACTACGTAACGGCGAATTCGCCCCTGAACTTATTGACCACGCAATACCTAGAACCGAGTACATGGCAGTAACAATTAAAAGTAAGCCTGCCAAAAAGTGACGATAATGAATATTGCTAATTATTAGTACATTTCGGATTCGGTCAAGAATGACAACACCTGCCGTGACTGCAGCCAAAGTTGCGCCAACTAAAAATGTACCTGTCCACACTGCAGTGGGATTTCCGTTTCCATGTGCCGTTATGGATAGCCCAGAGAAAAGAACTGCAGCACTAAGAAGTGCAAGCCCATATTGCGCAATTGGTCTTGCAATTGTGGAAGAAAAAAGCGCAACAATAAGAACTAAGAGCACGGGACTTAAAATCCACCATGGCAGAGATCCCACACCGCCAGGATTGCCTGCAAGTACAAGGCCAGTATGCCCACCTGCTAATGCCAATCCAGGCTCTGCGAGAAAGCGTGATGGTTTAACTAAAGCTTCCAGAGAATATGGCACAACTAAGAGAAACGGGGCGCCTAAAATCACCAAGCGCTTATATAAGCGTTCTAAGAAAATCGGCTTTTCAATTTTGCTCCTGTAATCGACAAAAATCGCAAATCCTACAAAACCAAGAGTTATCAAAGTAATGATCAAAGTGAATGCATTGAGAAGGCCAAGAAAGATGGCAAGGAAATAGATCTTTCTCCAACTTTGCTTTTCAATATCCTTCCAGTTGCTAACCAATTTGGGCAATTGCGGAGCCAAAATAAGAACAACCATAGTTGCAATTCGTCCAGCATTAGTTGAGGCGATAGCTACAGGTGAAATTGCATATAAAAGACTTGCTCCAACAACAATAAATGTATTTTTCGAAAACCCTTTGAGAAAACTCTGAGCAGACCACATCATCAAAATAGGTGCAACTAAAAAGAAGAGTGTGATCAGAAGTGGAACTTTTCCCAGAAATACTATTGAAGCAACGGCCAGTACTGCGATCCAGGGTGGTGAGGCATGTGCGCTTCCCATGCCAACTTGGTGCCAAGATTCAAAGTAAAGTTTGAATAAATCTCGCGCACCGCTTGGTGAGGAAGGTAAGGCCCCGCCAATAAGTGAACCAAACCTATTACGTGATGCAATTAAAGTTACAAGTGCCAATAGTGAATAGCCAAGGATTACCGGGTTGCGTAAGAAATTCATCCATTGAAATTTGTGGGTTGGGACTAAGAGGTCTTCTTCTTCAAGTGAGTCAAGGACCGATGCTGTTGTATTTTCATTCACAGGCAGAATTTTTGAACGAATAGCTTCAGTTACTCGCGCAGTTGAGAGGCGAATCTGAGACCAACGTGGCGGGATATATCCCGAAATAATTCGCGCAGAAACTAAGCGTTGAGTTTTGCGAATTCTTCTAGCTTTTACAATTATTGCTGGTCGAATAATTAAAGTCGCAATTGCAAGCATTTCATCGGCGGCATAGCCCGGTAATTTTGCAATTAAATAACCTATGGCTCGGGCCATTGCTGAGCCCAATAACTGCACGGTGAGCCAAGGAATCATCCACCAAGAAGAGTTTGCTAGAAGCACATAGGCGGCATTTCGCCGATCAAGTAAAAGCGGTCGGTGTAAGAAAGCATCCTTAGTATCAACTTTGCGCCGTTCAGTTGCCGAAGCTTGTGCGTGATAAACCACTGCATCTGTTGCTGCAATAACTGAATGACCTGCGACCCTTATGCGCCAACCAAAGTCAACATCATCTCTAAAAAGCGAAATGTTTAAATCATAGCCACCGAGCTCTTCAAAAATATCGCGCCTAATAAGTGCGCCGGCTGAGCTAACTGAAAGTACATCATGGATTCCATCATGCTGACCTTGGTCATATTCAAGAACTTCAAGACCTGTCCATCGCGCACCGTTACCAGCGATGCTGATTCCAGCTTCAAGTAAATGTGTTCGATCATGCCAACCAAGAAGTTTTGGACCAACCATTGCAACTTGTGGTCGATCTTGAATCGCTTCCAAAAGTTTTTCTAAAGCACTAGGTGCAGGTGCAGAGTCATCATGGATTAACCAAATCCACTCATTGCTGCCTTCCACTTGCGCTGGCATTTTTGAAACTGCGAGCGCAATTGCTTCGCCGTAACCACAATCACGTTCTGCAGAAATAATGGGAATTCGTGCAGCTTTAACTAATTTAGTTGAAGAATCGTGCGAGTCAGTATCAACGACAACTATTTGATCAATCGGTCTAGTTTGAGACGTAAGGGCAACAACGACATTGGGTAACCAAAATTCACCGTCATGTGTAACAACAATTGCGGTGACGTTATATTTATCGTCTACTGCCACAAAGGCACCATCGCTTTAAGAGTTGGAAGTTAAAGATTAGGCAGAACGGCGCTTTAAGCGACGACGCTCGCGCTCTGATAGTCCGCCCCAAATTCCAAAACGTTCGTCATGTGCGAGTGCGTATTCCAGGCACTCTGAACGAACATCACAGGAAAGGCATACGCGCTTTGCTTCACGAGTAGAGCCACCTTTCTCAGGAAAGAATGCTTCTGGATCTGTTTGGGCGCACAGTGCGCGCTCCTGCCAAGAGAGTTCAATACTCTCGCCAGTTTCTAAAGTGATCTTTGGGCCAGTTGTGGGGATCGGGGAGTTTGTGGCTTCAGGTTTAATCGGCATGGTCGATTCTCCTTGAATAGCTTTAAGGTCTCGTCCCTCTTGGAAAAGACTTACTTAGGAGTGAATTACACGCGTGTAAGTCCGATAAGTCAAGTGCGATTACCCCATCTCAAGCAGAAATTACGCTCAAATTATTGGGGTATCGAGATTATTTCCCCATTTGTGACAAATGCGGCCGAAATTTTCGCCGAATTTTCGATAATCGCACCTGCTGACACAAAAGAATCTGCGATTTGGGCATCTGCACCGATAGTGGCATTGGGCTCAATCACGCTGCCCGTGATGTGTGCCCCGGCCCCCACAACTGCGCCAGCTGAAACACAGGTGCCGCCATCGAGTACGGCTGAAGGATCAACTACTGCGCCTTTCATAACCAGAAAATCACTTGTATGGGTGAGCACATTTGATTCGTTGAGTGCTGCAGATTCTGCCGCGCCTGTCACTAAATCTTTTGCGCCGTTTAATAAAGCTTTAGGTGTTCCTATGTCTAACCAATAAGAGTCATCAATAAATCCAAAAACTTTGCCATGATTTGAAACAAGATCCGGGAAGGTTTGGCGTTCAACACTTATCACCGTGTCTTGCGGAATCGCTTGGACAACACTTGATTTGAAAACATAGCAACCTGCATTAATTGTATTTGTTATTGGATTTTCCATTTTTTCTAAAAATGCAGTCACTCGTCCGTCAGAATCTGTTGGAACGCAACCATAAGCCCGGGCATCGCTTACGGAAGTTAAATGTAGAGTTACATCCGCATCATTTAACTCATGTTGGCGAATCTGTTCGGTCAAGTTATGAGAACTCAAAACATCTCCATTGAAAACAACAATCGAATCAGTTCCAGTTAATAGTTTGGCTGCATTTCGAATTGCTCCGCCAGTTCCAAGTGGCTCTTTTTCAACGGCATAAAGCAGATTCATGCCCCATTTAGAACCATCACCAAAATAAGGGATAAATACTTCTGATAAGTAAGAGGTAGCAAGAACTACGGTTGTAATTCCAGCCCTTTTAGCCATAGCTAATTGGTGCTCGGTTACTGGAAGACCTGCAACAGTTAACATTGGTTTAGGTGTGTTTTTTGTTAATGGCATAAGTCGTGTACCAAAACCGCCAACGAGCAAAATTCCAACGCTCATTTATTCAGCCTTTAAACGTGAAACTGCTGCATTTATCTGTGCATCCGTTGCAGTCATTGCTATGCGGATATTGTTTTTGCCTTTGTCCCCATAAAAACTTCCAGGAGTAGCAAGAATTCCACGTTGCGCCAGCCAATCAACACTCACCCAGGCCTCTTCATTGCGTGTACACCAAATGTATAAACCTGCATTGCTGTGTTCGATTGTGAATCCACATGCTTCAAGGGCAGGGCGGAGTGCGTCGCGGCGAGCGTTATATCTTGCACGTTGTTGCGCAACATGTTGCTCATCTGAAAGCGCAATCGTCATTGCTTTTTGTACTGGAAGTGAAACCATCATTCCAGCATGTTTGCGAAGCTCACGAATTCGGGCGATTAACTCAGAATCCCCCACCATAAATGCTGCGCGATAACCGGCCATTGAAGATCGCTTAGATAATGAATGCACCGCCAAGATATTGCGATTATCCCCGCCTGTTAACGCCATAATTGAAGTTGAGGTGGCGGTGTGATCAAACTCTAAATAACACTCATCTGAAATAAGTACCGCTGAATGTTTGCGTGACCATTCAATACATTTCCTAATTTCATCAACGCTGTGAACGCGGCCAGTTGGATTAGAAGGTGAATTCATCCAGGCTAAATCTGCTGCTGGCCAAAGATCGGCATCAATTGCTACCGGAATTGATTCGGCTTGTGCAATCAACGCACCCACGTGATATGTGGGATAGGCAATCTCTGGAATCAAAACTTTTGAACTTTCCAAAATAGTTGGCAACCATGCAACTAATTCTTTTGAACCAATAAGAGGCAATACATCGAAATCTCCTGAAGCACCTAAACGATTAATTGCCCAACTCTTTATGCTTTGTCGTAGTTCAGGTGTACCTGCAGTTACTGGATAACTTGGTGAGTTAGAGGCCTCACGAAGCTCGGCTTGAATAAAATCAGGTGTTGGATCAACTGGAGTTCCAACAGAGAGATCGATTATTCCATCCGGATGCGCGCGCGCTTTATCGGCATAAGGTGCAAGTGCATCCCAGGGGAAGTCTGGGAGTGATGAACGCAAGAAGGATTACTCGCTCTTTGGTGGAAGAGCTTTTACTAATGCGTGATCGGTTCCAGTTGCGCCAACTTTGCTGGCACCTCCTGGGGATCCAATTTCAACGAAAAACTCAGTGTTTACTTTTCCAAATTCTTTCCACTGAGGTGGAACATCGTCTTCGTAGTAAATCGCTTCTACTGGGCAAACTGGTTCGCAAGCACCGCAATCGACACACTCATCAGCTTGGATATACAGCATGCGATCGCCCTCGTAGATACAGTCCACTGGGCATTCAGCGATGCAGGATTTATCTTTCACATCGACACATGGTTCGGCGATCACATAAGTCACGACTTGCCTCCGTTAAGAAAATTGGAAATCAACAGGGCGATTGTAATCGCATCCTCACTCCGAAGGCGATATTTCATCTAAGGCAATATCGTTGAGCCATGGCGCATGGGTTAGAAGATAGATTTGCCGCTCTCATTGGCAAGCGCGTCACAATCCGCTTACATGATCCCGAGGGTGGATTTCGAGACATTGTTGGCTTCCTGGAGTCCCCGTTCACGCTTCGAAATCGCCACAATGAGTTAATCAATTTTTCTGATGAAAAGATTGCAATTTGGAAAGAAGTGGTTGAGAAGAAGTGAACCTAGCACTCTACGACACCGCCACAAGGGCGCTTGCAAAAGTGAGTTCTACAAATGAACTAACGACAATTTATTGTTGTGGTCCAACTGTCTATCGCGATGCGCATGTTGGAAATTTAAGAACTTTCTTGCTCTCTGACTTAGTCCGTCGAACTCTAGAGCTGCGTGGGATTAAAGTTAAACTCATTCAGAATATTACTGATGTTGGCCACATGTCAGAAGATCTTGAATCTGAAGACAAAATGTTAGCCCAAGCAAAAAGTGAAAAAATAGATCCATTTGCCGTGGCTCGTAAATATGAAGCACGCTTTCATGAAGATTTACATAACTTAAATATCAGACCGGCTGATGCATATCCTCGAGCCAGTGAATCAATTGATTTGATGCAAACAATGATTCAACAACTAATTGAAAAAGGTTTTGCATATGTTGGTGAAGATAAAACTGTGTACTTTAGTGCCGAATCTTTTCCTGGCTATGGCGCAGTAAGTGGAAACCGCCTAGATGCGCTCAAGCCTGGACATCGATACGAGTACACCGAAGATGGAGCTAAACGTTTCCATGCCGATTGGGCGCTTTGGAAAAATGCGGGTGATCGTCGCGAGATGATTTGGGATTCACCGTGGGGACCAGGATTTCCCGGTTGGCACATTGAATGTTCAGCAATGTCTCTAGATCTACTTAATGGCCACATTAATCTGCATATTGGTGGAATTGATCTTCGCTTTCCGCACCATGAAAACGAGCGCGCACAATCAAATGCAATCACAGGAAATGAAAGTGTTGACCTATGGTTACATGGCGAGCATTTACTTTTCGAGGGCCGAAAAATGTCGAAAAGTTCAGGAAATGTCGTGCTTTTAACTGATGTCATAACCCGTGGTTTTGACCCGCTTGCAATCAGATTGTGTTTTCTTGAAAATCGATATCGCTCACAAATGGATTTAACGTGGGCAGCAATTGAAGCAGCTGACGCCACAATTAAACGCTGGCGTAAGAAAATAGCAATATGGGGCATAAGTGAAATTGATTCATCAACTGAGTTTCTGAAAATTGTTGAAAATGACCTAGATACACCACGAGCTTTGCAATTCCTTAGAAATGTTGAAAAAGATGAATCACTTTCTAATCGTTCAGGAATTTTTCTCTTTGCTGATCAAATTCTTGGTTTGGATTTAACTAGGCGTGAAGAAGTAAAACCTCTCAATCAGTTGCAAGAGGTTTTATTAGCCAAACGTCAAATAGCCCGAAATGAAAAACGCTGGGATGAGAGCGATGACTTGCGCCAACAACTAGAAGCTACCGGTCTAGAAATTAAAGATTCATCTAGTGGGCAAACCTGGGATTGGCTTTAAGCCGGCAATAAAATTGCAATTACTAAAGCCATAAAACCTAAGTTAATCAGCGAAATACCTATAGCTGTTCCTTCAATTAAATATTCATTGTTAATCCCAGGAAACCCAGCTCTTAGTACTACAGCTGTCCAGGTTATAGATGCAACTATTCGAAGCCCTTTACCACCCCACATTCGACCTATGCTCCAGATTCCAGCAATCGTTGCGATCAAAACAAAAATCAAACTAATAGGAACTAAAGTTGCATGTAAAAAGACCGAACCAATTCCAAGTCCTGCACCTATGAGCACTGAAAAGATAAAACGCATCAAAGCTGTACTCCCGAAGTTAGATCGCTTTCTCGACCAGATGAATCAAAAGGTGCGCTTTTATTGCCTTTTACAAGCGTGTAGTACTCGTGTCCCCACACTTGCAAACCTAAATTATTAGAAAGTGCAAAAAATGGACCATCCAAGGCAATCTGAGTTTCATGAGCTTTCATAGCATCCATTTTGGCTTGCACAAATTTATTTCCGTCAATCAAAGTTGTCACTAAGGAATCATCTTTAGCAAATGGAAGGTCATCGGCTGTTTCGGCTCCAAAGAAATCTGAGCCAATCTCCTTCATTTTTGCAATGCTTTCAGCAATAACTGATTTAGGCATTGTGTTCCAATAGATTTTTTGGATCTGCCAAGTTGCAAGCTCGCTAGCTCGCATAGCAACACGGTGAGCTTGAATGTGATCGGGATGTCCATATCCGCCGATTTCATCATAAGTAATAAGCACGTGTGGCTTAACTTCTTCGATGATATTTACTAATTCACGTGCAGCCGAATCAAGACCTGCTTGCCAGAAAACATCTGGCCGATTATTTTGATCTGTGCCCATCATTCCACTGTCGCGGTAATGTCCAAGAAATCTGTAGTCAGTAATGCCAAGGGCCTTCATAGCATTTGCTAACTCAATTTCTCGATGAGCACCTAATAAATCTTGATCACTACTTGCTAAATGAGATAAACCTGGGACAAGGACTTCGCCCTCTTCTCCACGAGTACAAGTAACTAGAGTTACATCAGCCCCAAGTGATGCGTAAAGTGCCATGGTTGCGCCGTTGTTAATAGTCTCATCATCAGGATGGGCATGAACTAGGAGAATTCGATAACCCTCGTAAGAACTCTTCATAACTTCTCCCATTCAAGTATTCCTCCGCGCAAATGACGTGAGTTTGTAAAACCTTTGCTTTGAATTATTCCTAGGCACGTTGCTGATCTAGCTCCAGAACGGCAGTGAAGAATAATCTCTTTATCTTTTGGAAGTTGTGAAAGTGCTGACAAATCCAAGAAAAAACCTTGAGGAATCAAAACTGATCCTGGAATTCGAGACTGCTCGAATTCATCGGCTTCTCGCACATCTATAAGCAGAAAATCTTCCTTGGAATTCACTTTATCTTGAAGCTCTGAGGCAGTGATTTCAGGTGCACTTACGATTCCACAAAACTCTTCATAATTTTCAAGCAATCCCGTTTGCTTAGGATTTTCTCCACAAATCACACATGCAGGATTCTTGCGAATTGCAATTACAGAATTTTCTGAGGAGAGTGCGTCATAAATCATTAACTTCCCGACTGCTAACTCGCCAATTCCGGTAATTGCCTTGACAACTTCATTAACTTGCATAGAAGCAACGAGTGCACATAAATTTCCTAGCACTCCCGCTTCTGCACAGTTTTGTACTGTTGTTGGATCTGGAGCCTTTGGATGAATACATCTATAGCAAGGGCCGTAAGCGCTCCAAAAAATTGCTGCCTGGCCATCGAATCTATTTACTGAACCCCAAACACATGGTTTATTGAGTAAAACTGCGGCATCATTAATTAAGTATCTAGTTGCGAAATTATCAGTTGCGTCAATGACAATGTCGTACTCGCTCATGATTGACAGAACATTATTTACATCAATCTTGATTCCATAAATGTTTACCGTAATATTTGGATTTATAGACAATAGCCGCTCTTGTGCTACTTCAACTTTTGACCGGCCAATATCACTTTGCCCAAAAATAATCTGGCGCTGCAAATTACTTTCATCTACAACATCAAAATCAACAACTCCCAATGTTCCAACACCGGCCGCTGCTAAATATATAAGTGCTGGTGATCCCAGGCCGCCTGCGCCAATACACAAAACTTTTGCAGTTTTTAATCGAGACTGGGCTTCTGCCCCAAACTGAGGAATCACGATGTGACGCCCATACCTGCGCAGTTCATTGTTGCTTAACTCTGAGGTTGGATTTACTAGCGCAGGAACTTTCATAGGTAGCCAATTCTGCCTCAATCACGCATGCACCGCTACATCTATTAGCAGTTAGCCCATCCCTGCCTCTACGATTAGCGCCAATGAGCAATCTAGATATATCAAACAAAGGCCGACTACCTCGCGATGAGCGGCGTGCGCTTTTACTCTCTGCCGCGCTTGAAGTATTCACCGCTGCCGGTTATCACTCTGCCGCAATGGATGAAATTGCTGATCGCGCAAATGTCAGCAAGCCAGTTTTGTATCAGCACTTTCCTTCAAAACTTGAGCTCTATTTAGCTGTTCTAGATTTACACATTGATTCTTTGGTTTTTGAAATTCAGAAAGCAATTGCTTCGACTCCAGATAATGCAAATCGCGTTCACGCAACAGTTGATGCCTATTTTGCTTTTATCGAAAAAGAAGGTGAAGCCTTTAGATTACTTTTTGAAAGCGATATGAGTGTCGAACCATCCGTTCGTGAACGTTTAAATCGCATGACTTATGACTGTGCAGCTGCAGCAAGTGCAGTAATTTCTATCGATACTGGACTTCCAAAAGAGGCATCAATGCTTTTAGGAGTCGGAATGATTGGTTATGCCCAGGTAACTGCAAGACATTGGCTCGATCGTGACAGCACATTAACTCGTGAACAGGCTGTTGAATTAGTAAACAACCTCATGTGGCGAGGTATTTCGGGATTCCCCCGTAATTAACTCCGATAGGATTACCTCTATGAACATTGTTAATCGCATAATTTCTGGCGCCATTTAACGTGTCGAAAACTTTTGCAGAACTTCCACTTCGCCCCGAAACTATCGAAGCGCTTCATGCGCATGGCTTTATTGCACCTTTTGCTATTCAAGAGATGGTATTGCCCATCGCTTTAAGTGATGGCGATGTAATTGGTCAAGCTAAGACAGGAACCGGAAAAACCCTAGCTTTTGGCGTACCTGTTATTGAAAGAGTTATTGCGCCAAATGATTCTGAGTGGCAAGACTTTGAGCACAAAGGAATGCCGCAAGTTTTAATCGTTGTTCCAACTCGCGAACTATGTACACAAGTCACAAAAGACATTGAAGAGTTAGCAAGCAACCGTGGCATTCGCACTTTAGCCGTCTATGGCGGACGTGCATTTGAACCACAGATTGAAGCGCTGCAAGCTGGTATTGAAATTGTTGTTGGTACACCTGGAAGATTGCTCGATCTTTCACGCCAGGGGCAACTTCGTTTAAAGCAAGTTTCACGCCTTGTTCTAGATGAAGCTGATGAGATGCTCGATCTTGGTTTCCTTCCTGATGTAGAAAAGATCTTGGCAAACACCCCGAACCGCATGCAGACAATGTTGTTCTCAGCGACGATGCCTGGCGACATTATTGCTCTGGCCCGACGATTTATGAATCAACCAATTCATATTCGAACACAGGATTCAGAAGATGAAGGCGCAGTAGTAACTCGAATTAAGCAGCATGTAC
>CAINSH010000229.1 GCA_903852955.1 uncultured Actinomycetes bacterium
CTAAAACCTGCGTAGAACGTGGCTATGTGCTCTCTTTTGCGGGCACTCTCACTTTCAAGAATGCACCTGCTTTGCGTGAAGCAGTAAAAATAGTGCCCATCGATCAATTATTAGTCGAAACAGATTCACCATTTTTAGCACCAATGCCGCACAGAGGTGCGCTCAATACCCCAGCACAGATTGCAAATATCGTTCGCGCGATGGCAACTGAAAGAAATGCAGATTTAGCCGAACTTGCAACTGCGCTTAGCAATAACGCTGAACGTTTATTTGGTTCTTTTGCTTCATGACACTTCTTGGTGCGGCGCAAATTCGCGAGTTAGCTTCAGCTTTAGATTTAAAACCATCTAAATCGCTGGGCCAAAACTTTGTTATCGATTCAAATGTTTGTACAAAAATTGTGCGTACTGCGGCAGTTGGCCCAACCGATGTTGCTCTTGAAATTGGGCCGGGTCTGGGTTCACTGACGCTAGCTTTGTTAGAAAGCGCTGAATCAGTTATCGCCGTAGAAATAGATCCGCGTCTTGCCCAGCAACTACCACTAACTGTTGCAGATCTTTTCGAACATCCAGAAAAGTTAACCGTGATTAATAAAGATGCCTTAGCAATTCATACATTGCCTAAAGATCCAACGGTGTTAGTTGCAAATCTTCCTTACAATGTTTCAGTTCCCGTATTGCTTCACCTGCTCGAAGTATTTCCAACGCTTCGGACCGGTGTCGTAATGGTTCAGGCCGAAGTTGCTGATCGTTTAGCGGCAAAACCTGGGACTAAAGATTATGGAATTCCATCAGTTAAGGCGGCTTGGTGGGCCGATGTAAAAGGCGCGGGTTCGGTTTCGCGCTCGGTGTTTTGGCCAGCGCCGAATGTAGATTCGAAATTAGTCGGCTTTACAAGACGTCCAACGCCTGGGGATGAAGAACTACGAAAAAAGGTTTTTACAATTATTGATGCAGCATTTGCTCAACGCCGAAAGATGCTGCGATCGGCGTTATCTACCCTTTATGGCTCATCTTCTGCGGCTGAAGAGATTCTTGTCCGCGCAAAAATAGATCCAACTTTGCGTGGTGAAGCTTTAGAAATCGACGGATTTTGTGCCATCGCTGCAGTTGCACCTGACATTTTCTAGCCAACGCATTAAGGTCAAACCATGCCAGTAAAGAGTGTGACTGTTCGGGTTCCTGCAAAGGTCAACCTGCAACTATCAGTCGGTCCACGCGAAGAAGATGGCTTTCATAATTTGGTATCGGTTTTTCAAGCAATCTCAATTTATGATGAAGTTACGTTGTCGCTTGCACAACCTAAATCTGGCGTCACAGTTTCAATCTCAGGAGATCAAACACACGGCGTCCCTGCAGATACAAATAATTTAGCAGCCCAAGCGGCTGCCCTTTTGGCACAGGAATATGACTTAGATCTTGATGTACATATTGAGATTAAGAAATCGATTCCAGTTGCCGGCGGAATGGCTGGCGGTAGCGCAGATGCTGCAGCAACAATTGTTGCAATCGATTATTTGTATTCCTTAGGAATGAGCCGCGAAGAAATGTCTGACATCGCAGCAAAAATCGGAAGCGATGTTCCTTTCATGTTAAATGGCGGAACTGCAATTGGGACGGGCCACGGGGATCAATTAACTTCTGCCCTTTCTCGCGGCACTTATCACTGGGTACTTGCACTTTCTACACACGGACTTTCAACTCCTGCCGTGTATGCCGAATGCGATCGATTGCGTACAGGTTTGGAAATCGTAGAACCACAAACAAATGAAGCTTTGATGCAGGCCCTTTTAGCTGCAGATGCAGAATCGGTAGGGGCGGCATTAGTAAATGATTTACAGGCAGCGGCATGTTCATTGCGACCTGCATTGCGATTAGTTTTAGATGTTGGCCAGGAATATGGCGCATTAGGTGCCTTAGTCTCAGGTTCTGGCCCAACGGTTGCATTCTTAGTTGCCGATGAAGAAGCTGGCCTTGATTTAACCGTGGCACTTACGGCAAGTGGAGTAGTTGGCAGCGTTGTTCGTGCCTATGGCCCAGTTCCAGGGGCAAAAGTAATCTCATAAAGCACGCGCAATATGGTCATAACCATCCCCATTTATGAGGGAGAATACGGGTTCCGCCATTGTGTAGTGGCTAGCACATGGGCCTTTGAAGCCCAGGGTCCAGGATCGATACCTGGTGGCGGAGCCATCGGATTCCAAATCGTGAATATCTCACCCGATAGGATTCACTCGTGACCGTGCAAACCGTGATTATCCTCGCAGCTGGCGAAGGAACACGGATGAAATCGGCTCAAGCCAAAGTTCTCCATAGCGTTGCCGGACGTTCGTTACTTGGACACGTTCTACACGCAGTTGATCAATTAAACGCACAAGAGATTCGAATTGTTGTTGGCTCTGGCCGCGAATCTGTCGAAGAACATATTTCACTCATTGCTCCAAGAGCCACAACTGTTTTTCAAGAACACCGCGGGGGAACTGGCCATGCTGCGCAGTTAGCGCTCGCAGGATTAACTCCGCAAGGCACCGTACTTGTTCTTGCAGGTGATACACCAATGCTTACTGGTCAATCACTGGCAGCTTTTATCGAAGCGCATAACGCCGGGAATTTTGCTGCATCGGTTTTAACTGCCGAGCACCCAGACCCAACTGGATATGGTCGCATTATTCGTGATGATGCCGATGAACTATTAAAAATTGTTGAAGAAAAAGATGCCAGCGAAGATCAAAAGTTTATTTTTGAAATTAACTCTGGCGTGTATGCATTTGATGGCAAAGCTTTAGCTGCATCAATTGGAAAGCTCAATAATTCAAATGCCCAAGGCGAACTTTATCTAACTGATGTAATCGGAATTTTAAAGAGCGAAGGCGCATCAGTTGCAGCAATCATGATTGATGACTTCACTGAAATCCTTGGCGTCAACGATCGTGTGCAACTTGCAGAATCAGCCGCGCTTTTGCGTGATCGCATCAATGATCATTGGATGCGCGCTGGAGTAACAATCATTGACCCAACAACTACCTGGATTGATGCAACAGCTTCGATTTCAAACGATGTGAGCATTCATCCAGGAAGTGCGATTTACGGTGCAACAACTATTGCAGCTGGCGCAGTAATTGGCCCGCGCACAACATTGACAAACTGCCAAGTAAAACAAGGTGCTTCAGTCCTTGAATCAATAGCCACAGACACAGTTATTGGCGAGGGTTCAACCGTTGGGCCATTCACTTACCTTCGCGCCGGCACGGTATTAGGCGATGCAACTAAAGCTGGCGCATTCGTTGAGATGAAAAATGCAACAGTCGGTACTGGTTCTAAAGTTCCACATCTTTCATATGTTGGCGATGCAACCATCGGCGAAGGCAGCAATATCGGCGCAGCAACAATTTTTGTTAATTACGATGGCGTAGATAAGCATCACACCACTGTCGGAGATCACGTCCGAATTGGTAGCGACACCATGTTGGTTGCACCTGTAACCGTTGGCGATGGGGCATACACGGCTGCAGGTTCTGTAATTACTGAAGATGTTCCTGCCGGCGCGATTGGTGTTGGCCGAGCTAAGCAAAAAAATGTATTAGGTTGGGTCCTGCGCAAGCGTGCAGGAAGTAAATCAGCACAAGCCGCCGAAGCTAAAGAGAAGAAAGGCTAGTAAATGAGCGAGATCCGTTTATCTTCTGAAAAGAGATTACGTCTTTTTGCAGGCCGCGGATTTCCCGAACTAGCCGATGAAGTCGCATCCGAACTCGGTATTCCA
>CAINSH010000230.1 GCA_903852955.1 uncultured Actinomycetes bacterium
TGGTGAGGTTAGAACTGTATGCATGTAGGGGCTCCTAGTTAGTTTCTTGGTTTCTGTCCGAGGTCGTACATAAAGCTGTCCAAAGAATCATCATGACGAAAATCTGTGACATGAAGACCACGGACCGCCGGTAGTGACAGTGCGTGCTTGGCCAATTCCAGGGTGAGTTTGTAAGCTTCATCGGCTTGATCGGTTGCTGATACAACGCGATTGATTGAATCAAGTGGAATATCGATTCCAGGAACTTTATCGTTCATAAAACCCATAGGTTTTGCGCTTTTTACTAAAACAATCGTTGGAATTAACTTTAAATCTGGGGCAATCTTGGCGACACCTGCACAGAACTTTTCTAGGCGATCTGGGTGATAACAAATTTGTAGTTGCAGATATTTTGCACCGGCGCGGTACTTCTTTAGCGCGCGTTCGATTCGGTAATCAAATGGGGGAGCGGCAGCGTTTTCAACTGCACTGATATAAAAATCAGGGGCTGGATTGATTTTGCGACCTGAAAGATATTGCCCTGTAGTCAAAATTCGGGCGATATTAATGGCTTGCGTGCTGTCGATATCAAAGACGCGTCGGGTCTCTGGCTCATCTCCAGCGGTTACATCATCACCAGTTAGCAGCGAGATATTTTCAATTCCATGTAAAGCAGCGCCCATCATGTCAGCCTGAATCGCAAGACGGTTTTTGTCGCGACAGACAATTTGCATGATTGGTTCAATGCCATGCATCTTCATTGCAATTGCCGAAGCAGTATTTGAAGCATGAGCATGTGCTGCCGGATTATCAGTTGCGTTTACAGCATCAAACCAAGGAGCCAAGCGTGCGGCGCTCTTTTCAACTTTGGCCATTCCAGCACCATCTATAGATGGAAATTCAGCGGTGAAAACTGTTTCGTTAGAGTTTTCTAACTTTTCGCGCATTACTGACATTAGTGATCACTATCTGTCGTCGACCAACCAGCAGGTGTTTGCTGATCGCGTTTAGTAATCAGGTTGATCCACGATGAGGATCCCTGTAAACGCATATCGACTGGCGGACGTAGTTCGTTGAAATGCTCTTTCCAGACAGTTGGCATAGGCAATGAAACTTTTCGGTCATAAGCCTTTGCCCAAACACATTGCATATCTGGAATGACTTCACAGTTGCCATTTTCGCGAACACCACCACAAGGCCCGTTGCGAAGAGTTTTTGGACAAGTCATTGGACAAGTCATACCTGTTGAGTGCAAGACACATTGTCCGCACATGCGACAGTCCCATACGGGCTTCTTTATCGCATGCTCAACAAATGGCAAAAGTTTTTTCAACATTTAAATACCTTACGCAGGAACCGAGGCGCGTTTTTTGGCGATGAGTTCCTTGGCGATACGCACTGCAGTTGATGCATCTGCTGCAAAGCCATCAGCTCCAACAACATCGGCATATTCCTGAGTAACAGGTGCGCCACCAACCATGATGATTACTTGATCGCGAAGACCAGCTTTTGTAATTTCGTGGATGTTAACTTTAAACATTGGCATTGTGGTTGTTAAGAAAGCAGACATACCGACGATGTCTGGCTTGTGTTCTAGAATCGCTGCAATGAATTTTTCTGGGGCGACCTGCACACCAATATCAATCACATTGAATCCAGCGCCTTCAAGCATGATATTTACAAGGTTTTTGCCAATATCGTGCACATCGCCTTTCACGGTTCCCATTAAAAATGTACCTACTGTTTCAGCGCCAGTTTCAGCAAGCAATGGACGCAGCACGTTAAGTGCTCCCGACATTGCCTTACCTGAAATCAGCATCTCTGGAACAAAGAAATCTCCGCGTTCAAATCGCGCGCCAACTTCTTCCAGTGAAGGAATCAGGGCATCAAAAAGAATTGTGCTTGGAGTCATTCCTTCTGCAATGCCTTTATTAGTTAGCTCGAGAACTGCTGGAGCATTTCCGACAAGGGTCTCGTCAAAGAGAGCTTTGATGATCTCGTCATGTGTCATGCCGCACCTATCTTTCCATCGTGGGTTGCTTGAAGTGTTGCAACTTCATCAATAATCATTTCACCGATTTTGACGAGGTCTTTCTGAGTCAATCGAGTTGATGGACCAGAAACTGAAATTGCACCTACAACGCGGCCATCGTGCTCACGAATTGGTGCGGCTACTGCGACTAAACCCTCTTCGAGTTCATCGATAATTAATGCGTAGCCTTTTTTGCGTACAACTTCTAACTCTTCTAGAAGTTTGATTCGAGAAATAATTGTTTTTGAGGTTCGCTTTTCTAAACGCCCTGCAGGTATGGCTACAGCTGCGTAAGCAAGTAAAACTTTGCCCAGCGCAGAAGCGTGATATGGCACTGACTTACCAACCCAGTTAGTTGCAGATAAAAGGTATTGACCATCTACTTGATCGATTAATTTAAGGTCACCATTTCCAGCAACAGCTAAATTTGCAGTTTCGCCTGTGCGATTTGCAAGCATTTCTAAAATAGAGTGCATACGCGCAACTAGAACCGAGTCGTGATTTTGACCGCGAGCAAATTGTGTTAAAACCGAACCTGCAATGTATGCACCATTGCGGTCTCGAAGTAATAATCCTTGGCGTTCAAGCGCACTAAGAATGCGTGAAGTTGTACTTTTAGGTAAACCGTATGTGTTTGCTAAATCTGTAAGTAGCGGAGGGGTATCTGATTCCAAAACATGAATCAGCAATGAAGATGCGCGGTCAATTGCTTGCGTGCCGGTATGAAGTTCGGCCATGTGCACACCTCCCGCCAAATAATGAAAAATAAGAGTTTCACTATATGGAACCATAGTTCCATAAGTTAAGAGTATTCTCGTGCGTGTTCGGGGTCAATAGCGCCACATCGCTATTAATATCGAACCACTACTACA
>CAINSH010000231.1 GCA_903852955.1 uncultured Actinomycetes bacterium
CCTTAAGTGCAGGTGTGCTTGTCTTCGTGATCTTTTCTGCGCGACCACGACGAACTAGCTGTTGAATTGTTGGCACTTCATCTCCATTCGTAACTTCGTTACTGATCTTTATTCACGCTTAATTGCCGACCCACGCGGTCGGGTGTGTTGCACCCGTTTCGCATAGATGATGTAAAAAGTTTTTCAACTTATTTACAGCACAAGCAACTTGCGCTCTAAAAAAGAGCAGACGCGAAGGGTAACCCAGCGGGCTCACGCGAGGCAAATCCGCCCTTTTACTCCTTCGGCCCAGCCCTTAGCCCCAAATCCATGGATTTTTTGCATCCGGGCGTGTCGGGCCCGTGAGGTGCATAATCACGCTCATGAGCACCTCAAATTGGCTGTTATTGGGAATTGTCCTATTTGTACTGGTTGATTTCAGCTCAGGGATGCTCATTGACTACCTCAATGAGCGCCGAAAAGAGCAGCCGCTGAGCCCTGAAGGGGCGCAGATCTTTAACCCGGCCGAATACGCCAAATCCATGGCCTATGGGGCGGCCAAATATCGCTTTGAGATGCTGACCAATCTCATAAGCACGGTCGTGATCTTGTGCGCCATCATTTTGGGCTGGTTTGCCTGGCTGGATGCTCAACTTCGCGATCGATTGAGCAACAACTTATTAATTACAGTTGTTTTTATCGGCATCTTGATTGTGATTTCAACGATTACAAATATTCCCGCAGGTTATTACTCAACATTTGTTATCGAAGAAAAATTTGGATTCAATAAATCAACAAAGAAATTATTTTTTCAAGATGCAGCCAAGCAACTTCTTATTTCCCTTGCAGTTGGCTTGCCACTTATTTATGCCGTTGCTTGGATCTACCAAGAACTTCAGAATCAATTCTGGTTTGTAGCATGGATTCTTTTTGCGGCTTTCTCATTATTTATGTTTATCTTTGGCACCCGCATCTTCCTGCCAATGTTTAATAAATTAAAGCCTTTACCTGAAGGTGAATTACGTACTGCCGTTGAAGATTATTGCCAGACTCAAGGGTTTCCACTTTCAAAACTTTACGAGATGGATGCATCTAAGCGTTCAACAAAACTCAATGCCTTCTTTTCTGGAATGGGTAAAGTCAAAATTATCGGTCTCTACGATACTTTGATTGAAAAACTTACCGTTGAAGAAACTGTGGCAGTTCTGGCTCACGAAGTTGGCCACTACAAGCGCAAGCATGTTTACACAATGTTTGCCTTTAGTAATGTACAAACTCTTGTGATTCTCTCTTTGATGGGCTGGTTACTTGGAAACCCAAATCTTTCTAAGGCACTTGGCTCTGATACGCCAAGTTTTCACCTTTCTATGTTGGCTTTCTTCCTACTCTTCACCCCTGTATCTACAGTGCTGGGCTTGATTAATAACTCGTTTTCTCGTCACAACGAATATCAAGCCGATCAGTATTCAATCGATACCTACCCAAATGCACGCGTGCACTTGCATTCTGCACTCAAGAAATTATCGCGTGAATCTTTAAGTAATCTCAACCCACATCCGGTTTATGTGGCAGTGCATTATTCGCATCCACCAATTTTGGATCGTTTAGCTAACTTAAAGTAAGTGCGCAGGAACAGTTATTCCTGCCGCATTTGTAGCCGTAATTGCCGCGCCTTTTACGGTGCTTAAAGGCACAATTCCGGCCCAAAGTCCGAGTCCAAGATCTTCATCATCATCGGAAGGTTCACCTTCGCGCGCTTTAGCAGATGTTTTGTCGAGGCTGAGTTCAACAATCATTGTGGCGGCGGATTCTTTCTTAGTCATTGCACGCCCGTACTCCCATAGACCAGGTACTAACTTTGTTGTGATGCGCTCTAATGCGACATCCTTTTCTTCTTCTTTGAGCACACGTGCTTTTCCAAAAATCATCACAGATTCATAATTCATTGATGAATTAAAAGCAGAACGTGCAACAACAATTGCATTGAGTTGAGTAACGGTCACGCACAAGTCAATTCCTTTAGCAATCGCCATCATAATTCGAGATCCGGTTGATCCATGAATCAGGATCCGATCTTCATCACGTGCAAAGCCCATCGGAATAACAAAGGGAGCATTGATATCGGGATCGATGAAACCAACATGTGCAACATATTGATTATCTAAAAGTTGGTTAATATTTAGACGATCATGCACTTCTCGGTCTGAGTGACGCTGGACATGAAATTTATCTTCGCTTGTCATTGCGATATCGTAATAAAAAAGGCTCCCCGAAGGGAGCCTTTTTTATTTAATTGACTATTAGCGAGGGATTTCAACCTCATCAAGACGAACTGCTTCGCCTGA
>CAINSH010000232.1 GCA_903852955.1 uncultured Actinomycetes bacterium
TCCATGTCGAAAATGCCCGCGCTCTATATCGGCCATGGTGCACCCATGCTGCTCGATGATCGCTTGTGGAGTTCACAGCTGCGCAATATCGCAGCCTCTATTGAAAAACCTAAAGCAATTTTGATCATTAGCGCGCATTGGGAATCAGAGCCCGTAACTTTAAGCAGCCCACTAGCTGGCACTCCCCTTGTTTATGATTTCAGCGGCTTTGATAAAAAGTTTTATGAAATGACGTATAACTCACCTGATGCAACTTTATTAAGCGAACTAGTTGCTTCCATGATGCCTGATTCTGAACCGGTCTATCAGTCAAACCGCGGCCTTGATCATGGTGCATGGGTTCCACTTCGGGTGATGTATCCAGATGCAGATATCCCTGTGCTGCAGATGTCGATGCCAACAAGTGATCCTGCCAAGCTACTTGAACTCGGAAAACGTTTACAACCGCTTCGAGATAAAGGTGTCCTTGTAATTGGTTCTGGCTTTATGACCCATGGACTTCGTTATTTGCGCGATTGGCGAAGCGATGCCGTTGCACCTACCTGGTCAAGTGAATTTGATTCCTGGGCCGCCGAAGCTTTATCTCGGGGTGATATTGATGCGCTTTCAAACTACAAAGAGTTAGCACCTGGCATGCCCTATGCCCATCCAACCGTTGAACATTTCACGCCACTGTTTGTAACTCTTGGGGCAGCAACTGCAACCGATGCCGCCCCACAAACCCTTATTGATGGCTATTTCATGGGCCTTAGCAAGCGTTCAATTCTTGTTGCTTAAAGCATGTGGATGCGTTCGATATCACTAACTAGTTCATCGATTGGCACACCTTCGTACTTCTTCATTAATCCCTGCCAAGCGGCGTTGGTGCGATAAGTATCAATAAATTTTCCAAATGTGGCGCCATCTGGGTAAGTGAAAATAAATAGGAAATTACCGCCCTGAGTTCCGTTCTGGACCGCGCCATATGTGACATCAGCATTAAATTCGGCTTTAGCTAGCGCGATCATTTCTGCTACTACTTTGTCAAAAATTTCGCGCTGACCTTCTGCAAGCTTCCAATAACTTTGTTCTACAACCTTAGTCATGATCTCTCCGATTCTTGAAATGTGGATTTTGCAACCTACTCTCTTGGCCCGAGGGCTACAAGAGATTGGCGGAAAATTTCTATCTTGCTCAAGCACACGCGGGGGCTAGCAGCAAAAAACCCCGCCAATCGCTTGGCGGGGTTTTTACTTACTTAACTACGAATTGATTATGAGCAACCAGATGTGTTTCCGCATCCTTCGCATACATAACATGCACCTGACATACGCATCTTCACGCCACATGTCATACATAGCGGCGCATCGGCTTTAACACCTGAAAGCGCTTCCATGAGTTCAGTTGAAGAACCGTACTCAACTGCTGGTGCTGCTTCGATCTTTACTGAAACTGGCTTAGCAACAACGGTTGCTGGCGCTGCAGATTGTGCGATCGTTTCTGTAGCTGCAGTGATATCTGGTGTGTACTCACCTGTTTCCAAAGCACGTGCGCGCTCTGATGATGTGTACAAGCCCATTGCACTGCGTGATTCAAATGGCAAGTAATCAAGTGCCAAGCGACGGAAGATGTAATCCATCATGGACTGTGCCATGCGAATATCTGCATCATCTGTCATACCTGCTGGTTCAAATCGCA
>CAINSH010000233.1 GCA_903852955.1 uncultured Actinomycetes bacterium
CTGGCCGTCACCGACAACCTCAATTTCCCCTCGCCAGACACGGACACGGGCTATTGGCAGTTGGCCATGGCCTGTAGGGGCCTGTCGACGGCTTGCAGCGCCCTGGATACCCCTGAATTAATGCATGATAAATCTTATCCACCGAGCGATTTCTAAATGCATCTTTTAAAACTGTAAATGCGCGGTCACTTTTTGCAACAATCATTAAGCCGCTTGTACCAACATCTAGGCGATGCACAATTCCTTGTCGCTCTGCGGCCCCACTAGTTGAGATTGAATATCCCGCTGCCATAAGCGCCCCAACAACAGTTGGTCCCATCCATCCTGGACTTGGATGTGCGGCGCAACCAACCGGTTTATCAATCACGACAATTGCATCGTCGTCATACACGATTGTTAGACCTTCTAATGGCGTCAATGGAATTGGATCTTGATTAATTGGAGCTGGCATAAGAACTTCAATTATTTGATGCGCTGTGACACGTTCGGACTTTGCCATTGGTTTTCCTGAAGTTGTGATGTCGCCATCTTCAAGCAGTTTCACAACTGCCGTGCGCGATAGTCCTAGTACTCGAGTTAGAGCGCTATCAATTCGCTCCCCAGCAACGCCCTCTGGCACAGACAACGTGCGTTGTTCTCGATTGCTCATATCAACTCTTCTTTTTTAATGGGAGGAATATTGCGGGCAGTTAAAACGATTGAAATGCAGGCCGCAATGACAATTGCCGAATCTGCAATATTGAATATAGGCCAATGCGGCAGTTGCATCCAATCGATTACATGGCCACGGAGCAGCCCTGGCTCACGGAAAATTCGATCAGTTAAATTGCCTAAAATCCCGCCCATTACCAGACCTAGAACCACGGCCCAACCTTTTGAAGTAATTGAAGGTGCGTAATATGTAATGCCAATTAATACTGCAATACCAAAAAACGAAAGCAGTAAAGTTGATCCAGGTGCAAATGAAAAAGCGGCACCAGAGTTTCGAGCAAAATTTAACTGGAAAAATGAACCGAGGATTTTGACCGCACCTCGATGTGAAAGTGCGTTAACTGCCCAGATTTTGGAAGCTAAATCTAAAATCCAGATGAGCCAGGCAACACTTAATAGTGTGCGCCAAACGCGCACAGTTAGCGCCGTTCTTCCTTCTGCTTACAGAGCATGCACAATGTAGCCCGCGGAAATACTTGTAAACGGGCCTTACCGATTGCGCTTCCGCACTCTTCGCAGTTTCCATATGTCTTTGAATCAAGTCGCTCGAGCGCACGTTCGGTCTGTAAAACCATGTCACGTGCATTGATAACTAATGACATTTCGTGTTCGCGTTCGAAAGTCTTAGTTCCAGCATCGGCTTGATCATCGCCAGCGCCTTCACCTGACTCTTGAATAAGTGAATCCATTTCCAATTCAACTTTTGCCAGTTCTTCTCGCAAACGGGCCAACTCCTTAGACACTTCCGCTCTCATGCTCTTAAGTTCTGCAGCCGTCCAAGGAGACTCGCTTTCGCTAACAACAATTGGTGTTGGCGCTACTTTGATGGGCTTAAGCGGTGCAATTTTCTTTCCGCTTTTTACCGGGCGTGGTGGTGGCGGCATCGTTAATCGGCGCTCTTCAATAACTGGAGCAGCAACTGGTGCGGTAATAGTTGAAACAGAAACAGTTTGCGACTTTTCATCCACCGTCAAAGTTGTTTTAGATGGAAATGGCTTTCCTGGAGCTTTCTTAACTGGAATGCTCTTTAGTGCACTCTTTTTCGCAACTGCTTTTTTCACAGGAGCTTTCTTGGCCACGGCCTTTTTCGCAGGAGCCTTTTTCGCAGGAGCTTTCTTGGCCACGGCCTTCTTCGCCGGAGCCTTTTTAGCAGGTGCCTTTTTGGCAGGTGCTTTCTTGGCTGCAGCTTTTTTAACGGGCTTCTTTGGCATGTCGCGAACCTTAATCCTCTTAGGCGACCGTTACCAATTACGCCACGGTCTAATTCTTAGCCACTGAGGCGTTACTATTAGCACCAATCGCACATAAGCGCTGACGGGGCTATCACCTCACGAGCTTGCTGGAAGAAATGCTGACAAAGCATCTAGAACTAGCACGTGATTAGAAATATAAGTGGCGTGATATTCACGCAAGGCGGGTGGTACCGCGAGATCTGCGCCAGCAGGTCACGTCCCTCCAGAGGTAAATCTCGTGGAGGATTTTTTATGTCGTTTCGCGCAATCCCAGCAGCTGTTGACCTGCCTGCCGTTGAACATGTGATTTTGAAATTTTGGCGCGACAACCAAATCTTTGAAAAAACCGTATCCGCTCGCGAAGGCGCTCCGGCGTGGATGTTTTATGAAGGTCCACCGACTGCAAATGGAATGCCGGGCACACACCACATTGAAGCGCGAGTTTTTAAGGATGTTTTTCCACGTTTTCATACCATGAAAGGCAAGCAGGTAATTCGTAAAGCCGGATGGGATTGCCATGGTCTTCCAGTTGAAATCGCAGTTGAGAAAGAGTTAGGTTTTTCTGGAAAAGGCGATATCGAAAAATATGGAATTGCAGCTTTTAATGACAAATGCCGCGAGTCTGTGCAACGACATGTAAGCGCATTTACAGACATGACCGATCGCATGGGCTTCTGGGTCGATTTTGATGAAGCGTATTGGACGATGTCGCCAGAGTATGTTGAAAGTGTTTGGTGGTCACTCAAGCAGATTTGGAAAAAGGGTCTACTAGTTCAAGATCACCGTGTTGCGCCGTATTGCCCACGTTGTGGAACAGGTCTTTCAGATCACGAACTCGCACAAGGATATGAAAACGTTGTCGATCCATCGGTATATGTTCGATTCCCGGTTACTTCAGGTGATTTAGCTGCAATTAATGCCAGCCTATTAGTGTGGACTACAACTCCATGGACTTTAGTTTCAAATACTGCCGTAGCAGTGCACCCTGATGTTGATTACGTAGCAATCGAAGTAACTGTTGAGGAATCTACTGAAGTTCTTGTGGTAGCAGAAGCACTTATGGATAGCGTTAAGGGTGAGAAGAAAATTCTCAAGAAGATGTTAGGTAAGGATCTAGAACGGGTGACTTACAAGCGCCCATTTGATTTTGTTGAAATTCCAGAATCACATTTTGTGGTGCTTGCAACGTATGTAACCACTGAGGATGGAACCGGGTTAGTCCATCAAGCTCCAGCTTTCGGCGCTGATGACTTACTAGTCTGTCGCGCATATGGTCTGCCGGTCGTTAATCCCATCGCACCTGATGGGCATTTCTTTGCAGATGTTGAGATTGTCGGTGGAATGTTTTTCAAAGAAGCCGATAAAACTCTGGTGAAAGAGTTGAAGAGCCGCGGCGTTCTTTACAAGCATCAACCATACGAGCACACCTATCCGCACTGCTGGCGATGCCACACACCTTTGATGTATTACGCGCAACCATCGTGGTACATACGCACGACCTCAATTAAGGATGCACTGCTACGTGAAAATGCGGCTACTGATTGGCACCCACAAACTATTAAAGAGGGTCGTTACGGTGATTGGCTCAATAACAATATTGACTGGGCCCTTTCACGCAATCGTTTCTGGGGCACCCCACTACCAATTTGGCGTTGCGAAAACAAACATGAAATTTGCGTTGACTCATTAGCAGAGCTTGGCGAACTTGCTGGACAGGAGCTTTCTAAACTTGATCCACACCGCCCGTTTGTCGATGACATCACATTTGCATGTGCCGAATGCGATTCAACGATGGTACGTGTGCCAGAAGTTATCGATTGTTGGTATGACTCTGGCGCTATGCCATTTGCACAGTGGGGATATCCGCATAAAGAAGGCTCTGTTGAAAAATTTAAGCAGTCCTACCCTGCCGACTTCATCTGTGAAGCAATCGATCAAACACGTGGTTGGTTCTACACATTAATGACTATTGGAACTTTAGTTTTTGATAAATCTTCATACAAGACCGTACTTTGCTTAGGCCACATTTTGGATAAAGATGGCCGCAAAATGAGTAAGCACCTTGGAAACGTATTGGAACCAATGGCTCTGATGGATCAACATGGCGCAGATGCGGTTCGCTGGTACATGTTGGCTGCCGGTAGTCCATGGTCTGCCCGACGCGTAGGCCATGATGCAATAAATGAAGTTGTGCGAAAAACACTACTGACTTACTGGAACACCGTTTCTTTTCATGCTCTTTATGCAAATGCATCCAACTTTGACCTCAGCCAAAGCACCAAACTGGCCGATCGTCCATTGATGGATCGTTGGATAATTTCAGAACTAAATATTTTGATCGCAGAAGTAGATGCTGCGCTTAGCGACTTTGATACCCAAGTTGCTGGTCGCGCACTTGCTAGGTTTATCGATGATCTTTCCAACTGGTATGTAAGACGTTCTCGTCGACGTTTCTGGGATGGTGATGTCAGTGCGCTCTCAACACTGCATGAATGCTTAGTAGTTCTGACACAACTTCTTTCTCCCATGGTTCCGTTTATCACGGAGCAGGTTTGGCAAGAGTTAGTTATTCCTACAAACGATCAGGCTGTTGCATCCGTTCATCTTTCTGACTTTCCTGTTTCGGATAAGAATGCAATTAATACCGAACTTGGTTCCCAGGTTGGCCTTACTCGCCGCATCGTAGAACTTGGTCGAGCTTCTCGAGCTGAATCAGGAATAAAAATCCGTCAGCCACTTGGACGTGCGTTAATTGCAGCTAGCGGATGGGCAGCTCTTCCAGCCCAGATGCGCGAACAAATTGCTGATGAGTTAAACGTTATTAGCTTGGCTGATATCGCCGATGCTGATGGTGATTTGGTCGATATTTCTGTCAAAGCAAACTTTAAGTCACTCGGAGCAAAATTTGGTGGTGCAGTCCAGGAGATCGCTAAAGCAATTGCTGCAAGTGATGCAACTTCACTGGTTAAAACTTTGCGCGCAAGTGGGACCACAACCGTTGCAGATTGGGAAATTGCTTTAGATGACTTAGTTATCACTGAAGTCCCTAAGAGCGGTTGGATGGTTGCAAGTCATGAGGGCGAAAGCGTGGCACTTGATCTGGAAATGACTCCAGCTCTCATAACAGCTGGAAACGTGCGTGAAGTAATCCGCTTTATTCAAGAACGCCGCAAGAGCGATGGGTTTGAAATCTCAGATCGAATTGAAGTTTTGTGGAATGCGAATGCGGATATAAGTGAGGCGATTGCTAGTGATGAAGAACGTATAAAAGAGGAAGTTCTTGCACTTTCAATGGTTCAAGATGCTTCACTATCTTTTGATGCAGATGAGATTGGTTTAGCAGTCAAACTAACTAAAGCGCACTAACAAATCCCATTAATATCTGAACTCCAAAAAAGAGCACGATGAAACTTAGGTCTAAACTAACCGCACCTAAGCGAAGTGGTGGAATGTAGCGACCAACAAAGCGCATTGGCTTGTCAGTTATTGCATAAACGAGTTCAACAAGCATGAGCCCTAAACCTTTTGGACGCCAATTACGTGCAAACATTCGTACATAATCAAGGATTAACCGGGCAAGGAGGGCAAATAAAAATAATTGAAGAACGCTAGCTAATAGCGAACCGATTCGCATGAAAATCAGCTCTGGTTAAAAAAGCTTGCTTGTGCAGCCGCTGATTTATCTTCAAGGTCGATAGAAACATTTGCAGGTGAAAGAAGAAATACCTTCTTTGTCACACGTTCAATAGTTCCGTGTAAACCAAATGCCAGCCCACTTGCAAAATCAACCAGGCGCTTGTGTTCTGATTCATCCATGTCAGTTAAATTGATAATGACTGGATTTCCTAAACGAAAATGTTCACCAATTACTCGAGCTTCATTATAAAAACGTGGATGCAAAGTCACGATGCGATCTAATACAGGCATCTCTAACTGTGGTGCGGCTTCATAAGTTGAATTCGTAACAAC
>CAINSH010000234.1 GCA_903852955.1 uncultured Actinomycetes bacterium
ACGCGAGCTAATCCATCTTATGAACAAGTATGTACCGGCGTTACAGGTCATGCTGAAATGGTAAAAATTGAATTCGATGAATCTAAAATAAGTTATCAACGCTTGCTTGAAGAGTTTTGGACTATGCATGATCCAACTTCGCTTAATCAACAAGGTGGAGATATTGGAACACAATATAGAAGCTCGATTTATACAACGACTCCAGAACAATATGTAACGGCGGTTAATTCACGAGATATCTATCAGGGCGTCTTAACAAATGCTGGGTTAGATCAAATTGTTACTGAAATAGTTAGTGCAGATGGTGTCGAATATTACTTGGCCGAGGAGTATCACCAAAGATATTTAGAGAAAAACCCAAATGGTTATGACTGCCATTCAAGCACAGGTGTTGCATATCCAACTGCAGGAGTTTTGGGATGAGCGAAAAAAACTACCCAGTTTCTATCGATGAAGAAGAATTAAAAAAGAAATTAGATCCACTTTCATATGAGGTTTTGCGCACCGCCGCAACAGAGCGACCATTTACTGGCGAATATACCGATACCGATAAAGTAGGCATATATAAATGTAAAGCTTGCAACACTGAACTTTTTCGAAGTGAAACTAAGTTTCATTCTGGATGTGGGTGGCCATCGTTTTATGCACCAACTGCAAATGACGCAGTTGAATTAATTGAAGACCGTTCACTGTTTCCTCGAGTACGCACTGAAGTTCGATGCGCAGGCTGCGGTTCTCACTTAGGACATGTATTTAAAGGCGAAGGTTATGACGTACCGACTGATGAGCGTTGGTGTATTAACTCTGTGTCTTTAATTCTTGAAGATATTTAATAGTCCAAGCCACGGCTTTCGTGGACTGCTTGATAGCAGTACCAAGCAATAACACTTCGATAAGGATGAAGTTTTTCACCCTTTAGGTCCAAAGCTTTTGCTGAAGTTTCTTCTTTGTTCTTATGCACCATGTCCCAGCCGCGTCTTACTGCCAAATCGCCAGTTGGCCAAATATCCAAACGCCCTAATTGAAACATCATGAACATTTCAACTGTCCAACGCCCAATGCCCCAAAGCGATGTTAACTTGTCATAAATTTCTTGATCATCGTGAATCTCATCGATTGTGTCGATTGGAATTGATTTATCTATGACGGCAGTTGCTAAACCTTTAATTGTGCGTGCCTTTGCACCAGAAACGCCAATTTCACGCAGAGTCAGATCATCAACTTTAATGAGCTTTTTTGCATTAATAGAGCCTTTGCATAGATCTACCAATCGAGCATGAATCGTTTCTGCAGCCTTGGTAGCTAATTGTTGTGAAATTACAGAACTAACTAGAGACTCAAAATGAGTTTCAGTTCGTTCCGTGCGACCAATAGTGCACAGTGGTCTACGGTCAATAAGTGGTGCAAATTTCTTATCCATCTGAGCAACTTCAGCGACAATGCGTCGCATCTTTTGTGCAGAGTGGGTTGCCATAAATTACAAAGAGAACCGTGGGTATTCGTCGGTAACCATCAATAGTGCATATCCAGCAATTCGATTCCAGTAAGCGATTGTTCCGACAACGCCTTCGGCGCACCATTCTGGATAGTTTCCGGTGAGAACAACATTTACCCATGCAAATAAAGTTAAAAAGAAGGCGTAGATGATGTATACGAGTCCAACTATGAAAAGTGGTATTGCTAGAAGCCATTTAACAAGTGGCAAATAACGGTTGAGTGCTTTTGGATCAACTTCTGGGAAAGTAACGCTAACAACTTCATTTTCTTCTAGTGATGGATATTCATCGGTGAGCACTAGGAGATAAGCATCAACACGTGTTGAAAGCGACATAAATGCTTCATTAAAAGCTAATAGATAACTTGGATATGCCTGACGAAAAACAAGAGTTAAAGCTACTGGGAGAATAAAAAATCCTGCTGCCCAAGAAGTGTTTGTTGTATCGAACTGTTCAGGCGCAAATGATGCGACAAAGATCGCCATTGGCACGACAAGGATGATACGAAACAGCGCAGTAATGCGGTTTCGCTCGGTCAGTGATACATCTATTTGGGTTTCAATTTGATTGCTCATAGCCGCCAATTTACCCCCTAACTACGCTTATCTATTGCTTATTGCGGTACCAATGCCGTATTTTGCAGTCTCTTGCAGGAATATTTGCAGGTTTTACAGAGAAACCGGAGATTGTGTGGCGGGCATCAAAGAGGTTGCTGAAGAAGCAGGAGTCTCTACTGCAACTGTTTCCCGCGCTTTACGTGGACTTCATCACGTCAATCCAGGGACTAGATCCAAAATCATCGCTGCTGCGGAGAAATTAGATTATCCATTAACGCCACTGCGCCAAATTTCACAGACTGGCCGCACAAATAGCGTTGGTGTTGTTGCGCCATATATTTCACGTTGGTATTTCTCACAAGTTATTAGCGGCGCCGAGCAAGCTTTACGTGAAGCCGGCTTAGATTTATTGCTCTACAACTTTAGTCAGATGAAAGGTCGCGAAAGACTTTTCCAGCACCAACTTTTAAAGGGCCGCGTCGATGCCCTCATTGTTATTTCATTGCCACCAACAGTTGAAGAGTTTGATTCAATGCTTAGCCTTGGAATTCCGATTGCACTGGTTGGAATGGATCATCCACAGTGTGCTTCAGTTAAAATCGATGATATTGCTGGTGCACGATCTGCAACTCAACATCTAGTAAATCAGGGCCATAAGAAAATCGGGCTAATGTCTGGTCGCCCTGACGATCCCTTTAATTTCAGCGTTCCGCAAGATAGACGTAAAGGATTCATGCAAGTCCTTGCAGAAAATTCCTTGGAGTGGCTACCGCAGAGAGAAGTTCATGGTGACTTCACGATGCACACTGCGGCACGAGCGATGGATGATTTATTAGCAAGACCTAATCGCCCCACTGCAATTTTTTGCGAATCTGATGAAATGGCATTGGGGGCAATGCAAGCATTGCGGCGTCATGGTTTAAAAGCACCAGATGACATTTCAATCGTAGGTTTTGATGGCCATGAAATGGCAGAGTTTTCCGAACTAACAACTATCGAGCAGCCCGTTCAATTAATGGGAGAGATGGCAGCTTGGTCAATTATGGAGCGGTTACGAAAACCCACCATTGAGCCACCGTCTCTTGTTTTGCCAACAACTTTGGTTGTGCGAAATTCAACCCGACGAATAACTGCTGAAGAGGCTTAGTTTTAACCTCTTTCAATAATCACCGAGCTCACGGTAGCCTTGCCGCCATGTCCGATAACAATGTTGTTGCGCCCGCGCTTAGCGAACTGCTAACTCACCACTCTGAAAAATGGCGTGGCTTCTCGGCAGATATCTTGCCTCTTCCAGTAATGGAGATGGACTTTCCAATCGCGCAGCCAATCAAAGATGTCTTGCTTGAAATGGTTTCACATTCAGATTTAGGTTATTTAGGCTCAGTTCCTGAACTAGCCGATGGTTTTGCGCAGTTTTGTTCTAACCGTTGGGGTTGGCAGATCGATAAATCACAGTTAAGAATTGCCGCAGATGTTGGCGTAGGCGTTGTCGAAACATTGCGTGTATTTACTAATCCGGGCGATCGCATTCTCATTAATTCACCGGTCTACCAAAATTTTTACAGCTGGATTAAGGAAACTCGGTTAGAAACTATCGATGTTCCTTTTGATTATGTTGGCTCAACAAGTGATGACCACAATGCCTGGAGTTTAGATTTAACCGCTATTGAAAAAGCCTATGCATCTGGCATCAAAGTACATCTGCTTTGTTCACCACACAATCCGCTAGGACGGGTTTATTCAAAAGATGAGCTAAATTGCTTTGCAGATTTAGCTAAGAAGTATGGTGTTTTAGTAATTAGCGACGAGATTCATTCACCACTTGTATACAAGAGCAAAGATTTTATTCCGTTTCTTGCCCTCAGCGACAATGCGCGAGAAGTTGGAGTCACAGTCACTTCGGCCTCAAAGGGCTGGAATATCGCTGGCTTGAAATCCGCCATCATTATTTCTCAAGATGAAGCAATTAATGAAAAATTAAAGTTAATGCCACCGGCAGTGCATTTTCGTTCATCAATCTTGGGAGCATTTGCATCTGCTGCAGCATTTAGTTCAAGTGAAACTTGGCTGGATTCTGTAATTGCGCATTTAGATCAAAACCGCCGAATGATTAAAGATTTGTTGTCGGCAAAACTTCCTTCGGTTAAATATGACCTTCCCCAAAGCAGTTACGTAGCTTGGTTGGATTTGAGTGAACTTAATTTGGGCGAAAATCCAGCTCAAACTCTCATAGAGCGCGGAAAAGTTGCATTTAATCCAGGTCATATTTACGGCGCGCAATGTTCCCAATTCGTGCGTATGAATTTTGCAACAAGTCCAACGATTATCACTGAGGCAATTGATCGCATTGTGAAAAGCCTTTAATGTCGGCTCCTCAATACGACGTAACAATTATCGGTGGCGGGCACAATGGTTTAGTCGCAGCAACTTATTTAGCTAAAGCTGGCAAATCAGTATTAGTACTAGAAGCTAACAGCGAAGTCGGGGGAGCAACGGCTAGCGTTCGTGCATTTCCGGAATTTGATGCACATCTATCTCGTTATGCATACCTCGTATCTTTATTACCTGATCAGATAGTTCAAGATTTAGGTTTAGATTTTCATACTCTGTCGCGGAAAGTTTCAAGCTATACGCCTTATTCACGCGATGAAAAGGCGTTAGGACTCTACGTTGCTCGAGAGTGGGATAAAGAAACTGAAGATTCCTTTTTGCTCTTAGATCCAACCGGAGCAGAGTGGCAAGCTTGGCAGAATTTTTACAATGAAATTGCCGTATTCGCTAAGAAAATAGCGCCAACTATGTTGCAGCCTCTTAAGACACGAAGTGAATTAAAGGAACTCATGGGGATGCCAGATGTTTGGGATTACCTCATGGAACGCCCAATTGGTGAAGTTATCGAGGCGAGATTTAAAGATGATGTAGTGCGCGGAGTCATTTTCACTGATGCCTTAGTTGGAACTTTTGCATCTGCGCAAGATTTACAGGCAAATATTTGCTTTTTGTACCACCTGATTGGAAACGGAACCGGTGAATGGAAAGTTCCACGTGGAGGAATGGGCGCAATTGTTAAAGAGTTAAAACGTGTTGCAGTTCAAGCAGGCGTTGAAATTAAAGTTAATTCCAGAGTAAGTTCAATTAAGACGAGCGAAAACAGCGCAACAGTTAAATTAGAAGATGGCACTGAAGTTAATTCAGAATACATTTTAAGTAACGCCGCTCCTCAAACGCTTGCGAAGTTACGTGGCACCAGCGCACCGAAAAGTTTGCCTGGCGCACAGATGAAGATCAATATTTTACTGAAGGCTTTACCCGCACTTAAATCTGGCATCGATCCACGACTTGCATTTTCAGGAACCTTTCACGCTAATGAGTTTTACTCAACTTTTGATGCGGCATATAAGGATGCGCAAAATGGAAAATTGCCCGAAAAGCTGCCCATTGAGATGTATTGCCACACTTTGACGGACCCATCAATTCTTAGCAAAGAACTACAAGATGCTGGCTACCAAACTTTGACTATTTTTGGTTTTCACACTCCTGCTGATCTATTTGATGCAGACAATGAGGCTACAAAGGCGGCAGCGTTAAAGGCTGCATTGGCATCACTTAACGAACTGCTTGTTGAACCTATCGAAAACGTGATTGCTGCAATCGAAGTTAAATCACCCTTAGATATTGAGGGCGAAGTAGGACTTCCTCGAGGAAATATTTTCCACAAAGATCTAAGTTTTCCTTTCAGGGAAGATAATCAAACTCCAGGCTGGGGTGTTGAAACAGATGATCCTCGAATTTTTATTTGTGGAGCTGGCGCAATCCGAGGTGGCGGAGTGAGCGGAATTCCTGGTCACAATGCTGCGATGGCAGTGTTACAAGCTTCGGCATAGACTTAATTCATGAATCATCCTGAGACAACTGCAATTACTGCTGGCCGCCCACCCGTCGAAGGTGATGCTCCGTTAAATCCATCAGTAGTACTTACGTCGACGTTTCACTCTGGTGGGCCCATTGGATATGGTCGATATGGAAATCAAACGTGGACTGCACTTGAAGAAGCAATTAGCGAACTTGAAGGTGGCCAAACACTTGCATTTTCATCTGGCATGGCCGCGATAAGCGCCGTATTTTCAATTCTTCCTATTGGTGCACCAATTGTTGCTTCCAATCAAGGATATAGCGGTGTGATGAGTCTTTTGAATTCCTTCCATGCAAGTGGACGATTAGAAGTTCGATTTGTTGATGTTGTTAATACTGATGAAGTAATTGCTGCCATGAAAGGCGCTGCACTTGTTTGGTTAGAGTCTCCAACTAATCCATGTCTTGATGTAGCAGATCTGCCAGCACTTATTGCAGCTGCTAAAAAATTGGGAATTGGGGTAGCGGTAGATAACACATTTGCCACTCCGCTTGTTCAAAACCCTTTAGCAATGGGCGCTGATATTGTGATGCACTCAGTTACTAAGTTCTTATCTGGCCATAGTGATGTGCTTATGGGTTCGTTGTCTACAAATGATCCCGCGCTTTTAAAACGTTTACATGATTCACGTAGTTTTAACGGTTCAATCCCGGGCCCATTTGAAGCTTGGTTAGCCCTACGAGGATTACGCACTTTTCCACTTCGCTTCAATAAGTCACAAGAAAATGCCAAAGAGCTCGTGGTTCGGCTGCAAGGACATTCAAAAATCACACGCGTCAGGTATCCAGGCTTTGGTGCCATTGTCTCCTTTGAAGTAGATGGCACTGCCGAACAAACTCAACAGGTGTGTGACTCTTCAAAAATGATTGCACATGCAACAAGTTTGGGCGGAGTTGAGTCACTATGGGAGCGCAGAAGGCGTTGGCCAATTGAAAGCCCATCCGTTCCAGAGCAGTTGATTCGCTTATCAGTTGGTTGCGAGCATGTTGATGACATTTGGGACGACATCGAGCAAGCACTTTCGGCTATCTAAAGCGCAAACTGCCAATTGAGAGTATTTTTATCTCATGGTTAAAGCATTTCGCCGAGTAATCGCAGCAATCACAGTTGCTGTCTTGGCATTTCGCGCCGTTGGCTCGTTCCTTTCTTGGATAGAACACCAAGAGGATTCTGCAGCTGACACTTGGATCGATGAAGACGAATTCGAAGATGTCTGATTCAACATATATCGCTGGAACATGCAATATTGGTGAAAAGGAAATCCGACGAAGGCAATTTGTAGCTTTAATTGGTGCGATTCTTTCATTAATTTCACTCATCGGATTTATCTCTACAGATTCAACCAGAAGTGTTCGTGTTGGAATTTTCTTGCCATTAATGATTGCCGCAGTAGGTTTTGTGCAATCTCGAAGTAAGTTTTGTTTGGCTTATGGCTTTGCTGGAACTTTTAATTTTGGAAAGCTAGGAGATTTGTCACGTGTTAGCGATCCAGTAAGCAAGGCCGCAGATCGTGCCACTGCTCTAAGAATTCTGACGAAATCATTTTTACTTGCAGCTATAGCGACAGCGGTGGTTGTAGTACTACCCTTCTAGTTATGAAGATACAAATTCATACACGCAATTCAGAATTAGCCGAAGATTTCAGAGAAATAGTTGAAGAGAAACTCAACTCAATGGAACGTTTTGGAGTTGTCATTGATCGCGTTGAAGTTGAGGTTCTTCACGAGACAAATCCACGTCAAGGTAAACATTCACATCGAGTGGTTTTAACTTCACATGGCACTGGGCCATTACTACGCGCAGAAGGAGCCGAGTTCAATAACCTGGCCGCTTTTGACGCAGCAATAAAAGTTTTTGCTTTACAGATCCGTAAGATTCACGAAAAGAGTAAAGATCACAATCGAGAGACGCTACGAAACAAAGAAGTGATTTAAACTATTTCGCTTCCATCTTTTCGTGTTGCGGTAAGACTTGCAACAGTAGTGATTAGCAAGGCGGCAATAATCACGCCAAGGCTGACTTCAAGACTTACTTCTGGTATCTGCACACCTGCGATGTCATCGATACTTATCCCGTGAAATGCTTCCATGATCATTTTTATTCCAATAAATCCTAGAATAAAAGAGAGTCCTTTGGACAGATATACCAAGCGGGCTAGTAAACCTTCGAGCAAAAAGTACAACTGACGAAGTCCCATGAGAGCAAACACATTTGCTGTTGTAACAATATATGGATCCTTGGTGAGGCCAAAAATTGCCGGGATTGAATCGAGTGAGAAAACCAGGTTAGTTAAGCCGAGTGCAACTAAAGCAATTGCAAATGTGCTAAATCCGCGTTTTTTCAGGATGGCTACAACTTTTCCTTCCTTCCATTCCTCATCTTCATTTTCCTTGGCTAATTGCCACGCGGTATAAATCAGGAAAATTCCAAAGAGGAAAAAAACACTTGCAAAACGTGAAATGAGCGCAGCGCCAAGCGGAATCAACAGGCCTCGAATCGCGATTGTTAACATAATTCCAAGCAGCAAAACAAGCTGTTGCATTTCTTTTTGAACTTTTAAGCTAGCTAAAATAATGATGAATACAAAAATGTTATCGACAGAAAGTGCGTATTCAGTCAGCCAACCAGCAAAGAATTCTTTCTGACCTTGATTACTTGCCCAATGGGGAAGCAAAGCGCCAAAAATTATCGCTGTGCCAATATAGAAAACCGTCCAGAAGGATGCTTCAAGCATTGATGTCTGTTTATTGCGACGGATTACAGCTAAACCTAAATCAAATAAAATTATTGCTGCAAGTACTGCAATTGTGATGATCCATGCTGAAGTCGATTCCATGGACGTAGTGTGCCATCTAGGCGATAAACCACGTACAAGAACGTGCAGGTATTACCTTTTTTCCATCATGGGCATCAACAACACCGCTGCTTACGACTAGCAATTTTCCTTCTACTTCGTACGTTTGAGGCTCAATTGATAAATTCATAACAACCGTGACGGATCCGCGCCGATAAGCTAAAAGTGATTTGGATTGAACTCCGTGCATAGGTGATTCAAGCCAGTCAATTTTGCCCGTTCCCCGCATGTGTTGTTCACGAAGCTCCAGCGCCGTTCTGTAAAGGTGTAGTGAACTTTTTGGGTCAAGTTTTTCATTTTCAACGCTAAATTCTTTCCAACTTTGCGCAATGGGCAGCCAAGGCTTTCCAGTTGTAAATCCAAATGGGGCAGTATCGCCATTCCAGGGAAGCGGTACGCGAGCACCATCGCGTCCTTTAATTTCGCCATTTGTTCTAAAAAATGATGGGTCCTGTCTATCTGAGTCAGCTAAAACTCCATCTGGTAAACCAAGTTCTTGACCCGCAAAAATATATGCCGAACCAGGTAGACCGAAAACAAAAAGCGCAAGAGCTCGTGCTTCATCGGTGCCAATTCGTGATGCGACGCGAGGGGAATCATGATTACTAAGTGCCCAAGTTGGAAGTGCGCTTACTGTTTCATTGAGCTTGATAGAACGATCGATTACATCAAAGAGAACGTCGGTTTGAAACTCTGCTGTTAGTAAGTCAAAGTTAAAGACCTGGTGTAGTTCATCTGCTCGTACGTATCTGGTTGCATTGACTGGAGGATGAACCCAAGCTTCGGCCACTGCCATAATTTCACGATCACCATAAGAATCAAATAGTTTGCGCCATTTACGGTAAATCTCATGCACGCCTTGTCGGTCAAAGTAAGGCACGGTCTGTAGAAGTGCATTTCTAGTTTCCGGTTCCATTTCAACATCAAGGCGTAATGCATTACTTAAACCTTGTGGATCTGGATGATTTTTTAATACATCCTCTTTAACTAATCCATGGGCAACATCGATTCTGAAACCATCTACACCAAGGTCAATCCAAAATCGCAAAGTCTTTTCAAAATCATCATTAACTTCAGGATTTTCCCAATTCAAATCAGGTTGCGATGAATCAAACAGGTGAAGATAAAACTGCCCATCTTCTACTTGGGTCCATGAAGGCCCGCCAAAGAGTGAGATCCAGTTATTTGGTGGAGTTCCATCGGGATTTGCATCATAAAAATGAAAGCGCGCCCGTTCTGGCGAACCCTTTTCAGCCTTTAACGCTTCTTGGAACCAGTGATGCTGATCTGAAAAATGGTTAGGGACAATGTCTGCAATCACTCGTAAACCTAAGGAGTGAGCGGTAGAAATAAGTTGCTTGGCATCATCCAAATTTCCAAACCGAGGATCAACATCGCGTGGATCAGCAACGTCGTAACCACCATCTTTATTTGGGGATGTGTAGAAAGGGCTTAACCAAATCGCATCGACGCCCAACTGCTTAACATAGTCAAGGTGAGAAGTTATTCCAGGGAGATCACCCTCGCCATCACCATTGCTATCAAAAAATGATCGGGGGTAAATCTGATAAATCGTGGCTTCTTTCCACCACGGTGCCTTATTCATATAGAAAACTTAGGCTAAGAGCGCACACAAGAGCAATGCAAAACTACTGAAAGCGTGTGAGTAAATGTCTCGCTTTCATAACAATTTATTTTCCTAATTTAGCCTCAACCTCACGCATGAGGCGGTGCATATCTTTTGAAAGTTGATGAAGTTCTGCAAGTTCAGAGTTGGCTATTCCGCGGGCTTCTTTAGCTAGTTCAAACTCGGCAAGTGATGCCCCATGGGTTTCATTGATTGTTTGTTCAAGTTTTGCGGATTGGACTTTTTGCCCGACCATGATTATTGACAAAAGAACCAGTTGCAAAAATGTTTGTGCAATCCAAGAAATTATCACAACGGTATCGCCAGTTTTAATGGCCTTGGGAAGTGAAATCAATGCGATAGCCGCAAACAAATATGCACACCACATTGTTGCAACGCCACTTGTGATTTTTTCTGCCAGCCATAGATTGAATTTCTTCATAGCCCAAAGATAGCCAATTAAGGCGGGAGCAATTGTGATTTTTCTGTGAAACTCAATTAGTGCCTTCGGATTTATTGGATTTTGAGCCTCATCATGCAAGAGTGGACCCATGGCCGAGCTCATAATGATTGTGGATGACGAACCTGGTGTACGTGCATTGCTCACTGACACCCTTCGGATCGCTGGGTTTGAAACTATCGAAGCTACCGACGGTATGAATGCTTTAACTTTGTTGCGCACGAATAAACCGGCATTGCTAGTAATCGATATCAACATGCCACTAATGGATGGTTTTGAATTGGTTGAACGCCTTCGAAGTAGCAATGATCTAACCCCCGTACTAATGCTCACCGCCCGTGAAGAAAAGTCCGATATAACTCGGGGTCTAAAAATCGGTGCAGACGACTATGTAGTTAAGCCATTTGGAATTGAAGAATTAATTTTGCGAATCAAAGCGATTCTGCGTCGCTCAGCAAAAGCAGTGGATATGCCCACTTTGCTCAGTTGCGGCCCGATATCTATCGATGATGACCAGCACCTAGTAACTTTTAACGGCGAAGAAGTGGATTTATCTCCGACTGAATATCGATTACTTCAAATTCTGATTGAGAAAAAGGGTCGAGTCCTTAGTAAGAATCTATTACTAAGTGAAGTCTGGGGAATTACTTTTGAGTCTGAAAGCACGGTAGTTGATACGTATATTTCATATTTGCGTAAAAAGCTCCATCGTGATGGATTTGAAGGCATCAAGACAATTCGTGGGGTGGGCTTTCAAATTCAGGAGCCCAAGTAAGTTTAATGAAACTTAGAACACGACAGTTAATTACCACGGGACTTATTACGTCGGTACTTTCAATATTCATTGGTGGCTTTGCTGTATGGAGTTCATACCAAGGTGAAATTGGTTTAATAGACTCAGAACTTAGCCAACTCGAATCTGACGTTCGAATTAATCCAATGGATGCAGTCAGTGTTGCAGTGATGAGTATTGAGCAAAACAATTTCGATTTTACATTGGCATATTCACCGCCATCGGGTGAATTAACAATTTTACGTCAATCAGAAAACACTCCCATTGAGGGCTCAAACTTAATAGTTCGTTACATAAGTATTTCTGAAGGTGCAGAGTTAATAGTGGCTGCGTCAATCGTAGATATCAATAAGACTTTAAAATCAAACCTTTGGAAACTTCTCTTTTTTATCATTATCGCCAATCTTCTTGCCACAGTTTTTTCATCTTTTCTCTCCAGATCTAGCGCATTAGCCCAAGAGCGTGCACAGCGCGCAAAAATGCAGGAGTTCTTGGGCGATGCTGCCCATGAGCTTCGTACTCCAATGACCGTTGTAAAAGGATATGCAGAATTATTAAAGAATAAACAGCTCGAACCAGAACGTGAATTGGCCGCATTTGATCGCCTCAACAGCGAGTTATTGCGTATGGATTCCCTGATTTCAGATCTTCTCATGCTCGCTCAATTGGGCGAAGAAGGAAATATTGATTTCGATGAATTTGATTTAAGCAAACTACTTCACGACAACATTTTCGATTTTAAAGCTATTGCACCTGATTATCCGCTAACGGAGCAAATTACGGATAACACACGAATGCTGGGATCAGAAAAATACATGTCCAGGTTTATTCAAAATGCCCTAACAAATATTAGGTTACATACTCCAAAAGGCACTCAGGTACGGATAACTTTGAATACTGGCAAAGAAATAACCTTGATTGTTGAAGATAGTGGTGCGGGTCTTCCTGACGCTTCTTATGGTGAAAAAATCCGCGGTCTTAAGCGTTTTGATCGCTCACGTTCGCGCGAATCAGGTGGAACTGGTCTTGGTTTGAGCATCATGAGTGCAGTCATTGAAAGACATGATGGAGTATTTACTCTAAGAAAAAGCGAACTCGGCGGCCTTGCAATTGAAGTTCAACTGCCACGCGCTTAGACTTACGCAGTGAAGACATTATCTGTATTCCTATTGGCACTTATTTTTCTTGCGATGATCTATTGCATCCGCTCTTTGCGGGCACTTCATAAAAAAGTAGGAGCTAAAGCCGATCGAACTAGCCGTGAAATTGCTGCCACGACCAAAGAGTTAAAGGCGCAGATTTGGCAGTCGTATCACCAGAGCGAAGCGCTTCAACAGCTTTTGTCGCTTTTAAACTTTAACGCACCAATTCCACCCACACGCAAATGGGCGGCATCTCCGGATTTACTTCTTACGTTGGCACACATTGTCCGAAGCAATAAGCCCAAGTTGACCGTAGAGCTCGGTTCAGGAATTTCAACTTTAGTCGTTGCAAAAGCTGGAGCTAAGAAGGTCATTAGTTTGGATAACTCGGCTGAGTTTGCAGAAATAACAAAAGCAATGTTGAAAGAACACAACGTTCGCGGAGTCGAAATTCGCGTTGCCGAACTAAAGCCTCACCGCTCCGGATCTGACTGGTATGACACTGCGGCAATTAAGAATCTTAATAAAATTGACTTACTTATTATCGATGGCCCGCCAGGTTGGAATAACCCAGAGGCACGCATGCCAGCGTGTGAGGAATTAGTTGGAAAGCTTTCTGCCAAAGCAGTTGTTGTTGTCGATGACGTTAATCGTGATGGCGAACGCAGACTTGCCGAAGCCTTTGCGAAAGCATTACCCAATCACGTACTAACGATTTATCAGCACGAAAAAGGCACAGCGGTAATTTCGCCAAAGTAGCCCATGCCTGTATCACTGGACCTAGCGCTTGAAGAAGCCTGTAATCGCATTATTGATACCAGCACACTTGTGCGCGTTGTGTTATCTGGCAGACGACGCAATATGCAGACCGAACATGAACGCATCGATATTCGGCCTGTAGAAATAAAAGGCGTTGTAGTTTTACAACTTACTTACAGTGATGGTCGTGCCACGACAACTAAAAATATTAATGCTGATTTTCCACAGGTGATGGAATTGTTACTTAGCGGATATGCAAACTTTACAGTTGAAAATACTCAAGAATCTATGGCTCTTAGAATTACAAAAAGCGGGGACGCGCAAGTTAAGTATGAGAAAACGGCGCTTGAACAGAATTTAGCTCATGATAAAAAGAAAGAACGTTTATTAGATCCAAGCGACCCTTTCCTAATTGAAGTTGGGATTTGCGATCACAAAGGCCAAGTCAAGCCCTCAAAAGCAGATAAGTACAAACAAGTCGAAGAGTTTTTACGATTATTAGTTCCAGCCCTTAACTCAGCTATCGAAGCTGGCCAGATTTCTCAACCAACTAAGGAAAAACCACTTTCAATTGTAGATTTAGGCTGTGGCCATGCGTATTTAACTTTTGCGGCTCACCAATATCTTAAGAGTATTGGGATTCCAGTTAAAGTGATCGGAATTGATGTTCGCCCACAATCTAGAGATCGCAACAACGCTATAGCAATCAAGTTAGGAATCGACACGAGCATTAGTTTCAAGGCGGAGGAAATTGCAACTACTACCGCAGAGGTTGCTGATATCGCGATTGCACTTCATGCATGTGACACGGCTACTGATGATGCAATTGCTTGGGCAGTTAATGGTGGTTCTAAATTACTTTTGATCGCACCTTGTTGCCATCACGATATTCAAAAACAGATGCAGAATTCGCCTGAGCCTTGGGGCGCTATTACAAAATTCGGAGTCATGAAAGAGCGAATGGGTGATTTGCTTACCGATTCATTGCGCGCACAAATTCTGCGAATCCTTGGGTATCGTGTGGAAATTATTGAGTTCATCGGGGGAGAGCACACACCTCGAAACATCATGATTCGTGCAATTAAGACTGGCGCGCAACCTGATCAGCTAGATATCGACAGGTATAGCGAAATCACCACGCAGTGGGGTGTTGTCCCTGCCTTATCTAAGAAAATTCCAACCTTTACTATCGGTTAGACTGCGTGCATGTCTAAGGTCCTCGCATCACTTCCTGTCGGTGAAAAAGTTGGAATCGCCTTTTCTGGCGGACTCGATACTTCTGTAGCTGTCGCTTGGATGCGTGAAAAAGGAGCAATTCCTTGCACTTATACGGCAGATCTTGGCCAGTATGACGAGCCTGATATTGATTCAGTACCAGGCCGCGCAAAGGAATACGGCGCAGAGATTTCACGATTAGTAGATTGCAAGACAGCTTTAGTTGAAGAAGGACTTGCAGCAATTGCTTGCGGCGCATTTCATATTCGCTCAGGCGGAAAACAATATTTCAACACAACACCTTTGGGCCGCGCAGTAACTGGAACCATGCTTGTCCGTGCAATGTATGCCGACTCTGTAAATATCTGGGGAGACGGCTCTACTTACAAGGGCAATGACATTGAGCGATTTTATCGCTACGGATTATTAGCTAATCCAAATTTACAAATTTACAAACCTTGGTTAGATGCAGATTTTGTCGCCGAATTGGGCGGCCGGAAAGAGATGTCTGAATATTTAGTTGCCCATGGCCTGCCATATCGCGATAGCACCGAAAAAGCATATTCAACCGATGCCAATATTTTAGGCGCAACGCATGAGGCAAAGTCTCTTGAAAATTTGGATACATCGGTCGAACTCGTTCAACCAATCATGGGAGTGCGTTTTTGGGACCCGGCAGTAAAAATTGATTCTGAAGATGTAAAGATTTCATTTGTCCAAGGTCGTCCAGTTGCGATTAACGGTCAATCATTTGATGATGTCGTTGAATTAATGAAAGCGGCCAATGCAATTGGTGGTCGCCATGGACTTGGTATGGCAGATCAAATCGAAAACCGAATCATTGAAGCTAAGGAGCCGTGGAATTTATGAAGCCCCAGGAATGGCGCTGCTATTTATCGCTTATGAGCGTTTAATCAGTGCTATTCACAATGAAGACACTATTGCTAACTACCACGCAGAAGGTCGCCGCTTAGGTCGCTTGCTATATGAAGGTCGCTGGTTAGACCCACAAAGTTTAATGTTGCGTGAATCATTACAACGTTGGGTGGCTTCGGCAGT
>CAINSH010000235.1 GCA_903852955.1 uncultured Actinomycetes bacterium
AACTAAGTAATTAGCCAAATAGAAGCTAACACCCAAGATCACATAACTAGTTGTTGAATTCAAATGTTTTGCTTGACTGACCCAATTGCCAGGCAATAAATCGAGTACCAAAAGTGCACATACCGACAGGACAATCAGGGTCACGCCCAGCCGTAGGTTCCTCATGGCTCACAATCTAGATTGACCCACTGACAAATTTAGAGTGTGCAAAAATAGGATCCAGTTCACTTGATGATTAAGAGTTATCAGAAACCCAATAAACACTTGCTCCATCCCGCTCCAAGATTCCGAATTCAATCATGTGCCGTCTGATAGCTGCAGTGTCATCGTGATACTTGGCTATTACGGCGTTTAGTTCCTTCTCGGGATACTTGGTTGCCGGGGATAGTTCCTTGGCAATGTGGTTAAGCACGGCAATCTTCTTGGCAGGTTTTACGGGGATGCTGATCAGTGTGCCATCGGCGCGGAAGAACTGGTCTATTTGTTCAGACATAACGGTAATTATAAATATAAGGCGCCTACCAGCAAGTCTAACCCGCGGGTATTAATTGCAACTGCTTAAAATAAAACATGGCTATTAACTCAAACATGCAATCAACGGCGCTGGCAAAATCCCAAGAGTCTCGCTTTATTAAATCCTTGGCGCGGGTGGACATCATCTTGTTCATCATCGCAGCGATTATCTCTTTGGACACTATTGCAACTATTGCAACAGGTGGGGCTCAATCTTTGTTTTGGGCAGTCTTTATCGCCTTCACATTCTTAATCCCAATTGCAATGTTGATGGCAGAGACTGGATCGGCCTTTCCTGAAGAAGGCGGTCTGTATCAGTGGGTTAAATTTGCATATGGCCGTTTAGCTGCAAGTATCGCGGCGGTTTTGTATTGGATTACTAACCCTTTGTGGCTAGGTGGGTCACTGTGTTTTATCGCCTTTGATGCATTTAGTGGATATATCTATGAAGTTAAGTCCGGATCTATTGGTGAGTGGATCTTTAAATTAGCCTTTATCTGGATAGCTATTTACTTAGCGATTATTAACCTTAAATTGGGCAAGAAGTTTATTGGCGCTGGTGCTATTGCAAAGGTTGTAGTTATTGCATCCCTTGTTGTTACAACGGCAATTTATGGAGTCAAGAATGGATTTCAGCCATTTGATTTCGGTGGGTTGAAGCCAACTCTTGGCGGATTTATTGCAATTGCGCCGGTTATCTTGTTTTCATACGTGGGCTTTGAAGCACCTAATGCGGCATCTGGTGAAATGTTTGATCCTAAGAAAGATACGGCCCCTGCTATTCGTCGAGGCAGCATCATTGCAACGCTTGCATATATCTTGCCGGTGCTTGCGATTATGTTGATTGTGCCAAGTGATAATTTAGAAGGCTTAACAGGTTTTCTTGGCGCAGTTAAAGAGGTGTATTCAGTTTATGGCGGCGCGGCAGATTTCTTGGTTGCACTTACAGCAGGGCTTTTCATCTTTGGTCTGATTTCACTTGGTAGTGCCTGGATGATGGCAACGGATCGTATTCAGGCAATGGCTGCTGCCGATGGTTCGTTTTTTGGCGGCTGGTTTGGTGAATTTAATGAAAAATACGGCACTCCTGTGCGCATCAATATTTTGTCAGGTGTTATGTCAACGATTTTCTTAACGGCTGCATTAACACTTGTTGATGGCGACGCAGCATCGATCTTTACTGTGGTGTTGGTGTGTGCAATTTCTACGCTGTTGGTTTCATACATCATCATCATTCCTTCGGTCATGAAGCTCAATCGCACACGTCGAGACGTTGAAAGAGCCTATGAAGTACCAGGGGGAGTCCGAGGTTTCCAGATCATCGGTTCTATTTTGTTTATCTATATCTGCATTGGATCTATTGGAGTTGTATTTCCCGGCACGCTAGAAGGCATCTTTGGAATCGACTATAACTTCCAGGATATTTGGGGAATGGAAAGAGCCAACGTGCAGCTATTTACTGCAGGCACAATGGTTGTGGTAATTCTTGTGGCTATTGCAGGTTATATCGGTGGTAAGAAACTACGAGAAAATCTAACCAGTTCAAACTGATTTACCTGTCTTAATTCACTTTGAATTCGCCAGATATTTAGGCAATGTGGTGTTGGCTGTAACTTAGATACAACATAGTCTGACCTGCATCTTCCATGATGTTTCATTCGAGGGATGAAGCAGGGTTGGAGTTAAACCTTCACTCCAACACTGCGTCCTCGGAATGAGCTATTTACGCGGTGCTAAGGCAACAAAAGTTACAAGTATTGCGATTGCAATAA
>CAINSH010000236.1 GCA_903852955.1 uncultured Actinomycetes bacterium
ACGCCTTCCTCATGTACAACGCCAGTTGCAGATGGAATGAAGGTAGTTACTCAATCCGAAAAGTTAGATCGCCTACGCAAAGGCGTAATGGAGCTTTACCTATCAGACCATCCAGAAAATTGTGCAACGGGGGATGAGTGCGAAGTACATGGCGTTGCTAAAAAGATTGGAATCTATGATAGCCGATATGCGGCCACAAAAACTCACTTAGATTTAAAGAAAGATGAATCAAATCCATACTTTACTTTTGATTCAACTGAATGCATCGTCTGTAACCGATGCGTGCGTGCCTGCGATGAAGTCCAGGGAACTTTTGCGCTCACAATTGAAAACCGTGGCTTTGAGGCGCGAGTTTCATCTTCAGGAACTTCATTTATCGAAAGTGAGTGTGTCTCTTGCGGAGCGTGTGTTCAGGCGTGCCCAACAGGTGCTTTAACTGAAAAGACTTTACTTACTATTGGTGCGCCAACGTCTTCAGTTATTACAACGTGTGCTTATTGCGGAGTTGGGTGTTCATTTAAAGCTGAGATGCGCGGTGACCAATTAGTTCGCATGGTTCCATTTAAAGATGGAGGAGCTAATGAAGGCCACTCATGTGTAAAAGGTCGATTTGCTTACGGTTATGCAACCCATAGCGATCGCATAACAAAGCCAATGATTCGAAACGCGATTACCGATCCATGGAAAGAAGTTTCTTGGGAAGAAGCAATCTCTTTCGCAGCTAATGGTCTTAAAAAGATTCAAGCCGAGTCTGGTCGCAATGCAATCGGTGGAATTACGTCTTCTCGTTGTACAAATGAAGAAGTCTTTGTTGTTCAAAAAATGATTCGCGCAGCTTTTGCCAATAACAACGTGGATACATGTGCCCGTGTTTGTCACTCACCAACTGGTTATGGCTTAGGTCAAACTTTTGGAACTTCTGCCGGAACGCAAGATTTTGAATCAGTAGAACACAGCGATGTCATCATGTTAATTGGGGCAAATCCAACATCTGCCCACCCAGTTTTTGCCTCACGCATGAAAAAGGCGATCCGCAAAGGTGCCAAGCTCATTGTCGTGGATCCGCGTGTAATTCCACTTGTTCGCACTCCGGGTGTAACCGCGGCACATCACTTGCAGCTAATGCCAGGAACTAACGTTGCTGTCATTAACGCTCTTGCGCACACAATTGTTACTGAAGGTTTAATGGATCGTGAGTTTGTAGCATCTCGCTGCGAGGAAAAATCATTTAAAGAGTGGGAAGCATTTATTTCACTTCCTGAAAACTCTCCTGAAGCTTTAGAGGCATCATCACGTGTTCCGGCCGAAGAAGTTCGAAAAGCCGCGCGTTTGTTTGCATCAGTGCCTAATGGATCTATTTATTACGGTCTAGGAGTTACCGAACATAGCCAGGGTTCAACAATGGTTATGGGAATTGCAAATCTTGCAATGGTTACCGGAAACATCGGCCGTAAGGGTGTTGGTGTTAATCCACTTCGAGGACAAAACAATGTGCAGGGTTCTTGCGATATGGGCTCATTCCCACACGAACTTCCGGGCTATCGCCATATTTCTAATCCTGATACCCGAAAGATATTCAACGACAAGTGGGGCGTGGTTCTAGATTCAGAGCCTGGATTGCGTATCCCAAATATGTTTGATGCGGCTTTAGCCGGAAACTATCGCGGGATTTACGTACAAGGTGAAGATATTGCGCAATCTGACCCAAATACTTCACACGTTCATGCAGCCTTACGCGCAATGGACATGGTTATTGTGCAGGATCTATTCCTGAACGAAACATCAAAGTTTGCACATGTCTTTTTACCAGGAACTTCATTTCTTGAAAAAGATGGAACTTTTACCAATGCCGAGCGCCGAATAAATCGCGTGCGTCCAGTAATGAAATCTCCTACTGGTAAAAGCGAGTACGAAGTTACTTGCGATCTATCTACTGCAATGGGCTATCCAATGTCTTATAACAGCGGCGCAGAAATCATGGATGAAATTGCCGCAACTACTCCTACATTTGCCGGAGTTTCTTTTGCAAAATTAGATGAAGTCGGAAGTTTGCAGTGGCCATGTAACGAGGCCAATCCAGAGGGCACACCAATGATGCACGTTGAAAGCTTTATGCGTGGTCTTGGCCAATTCATGCGCACTCCGTACGTAGCAACTGATGAAAAAGCCTCACGAAAGTTCCCACTTTTGCTTACAACTGGCCGCGTACTTAGCCAATATAACGTTGGAGCTCAAACTCGACGCACTGCAAATAACATTTGGCACACCGAAGACATATTGGATCTACATGAATCAGATGCCGAGCTACGTGGTATCGCAGATGGATCTTGGGTCAAACTTTCTAGCCGCGTTGGCGAAACGATTATGCGTGCACGCATTACTGAGGAAGTTCCAGCAGGAGTCGTGTATACAACATTCCATTTCCCGCAAAGTGGTGCGAACGTCATCACGACTGATTATTCAGATTGGGCAACAAACTGTCCGGAATATAAAGTCACGGCAGTTGAAATTGCACCAAGTGCTAAAGGACCAGGTGCCATGGTTGAAAGTGACATTCATGGTGATTCTGAACTTGAATCAATTATCCGTATGGCCAATCAGATTGCAAGTAATTTCCCGGCAACTGATGCTCCAGAAATTAAAGTTGCACACCATATTGTGCAGTTCTGGACTAAGGCAATGATTGAACGCCTACATAAGGATGTAGATAAATCCAAGTTGTCCCCAATTGTCTTAAAGGCAATTGATGTGATGTTAGTTGCTCAGTAACGCCTTAATTTGCGCAGCTAACTGACCATAACCAACTATTTCAATCTCAAGCGGTAGACCAATTTGTGCTGCTGCATCTTTAGCCAGAATTTCTAGCTCATCGGTTGGCTGTTGTGCTAACCAAATCACCCGAGAATAGTTCTTGAAGTAATCATCACGAAGTTCAGGTCGCTTATCTAGCCCAAGTTCAACAATGACTGATCGGTGAAAAGATTTAACTAGAAAATCAGTAAGGAAATAAGTTCCAGCATCTGAGGCCATGATTTGTTCGATTTTCTCTTTCCCGGCAAAGATGTCATAACAATGGTTACCACCTAATCGTTTAACACCATGAGTAGCAATGACGGTATCTAGAGCTCCGTATGTTCCGCAATCTGCATATGCAACTGCACATGCACTGTGCTTATCTTTAATCTCATGTAACAAAAGATCTACTTCACCTGCGATTTTTTCGGGCCGATTGTGCAGCAGGGGAGGCAAGGGATAAATCGTGATATCTAACAGGTCTTGGGCTGCAATATCAGCGATATGCGTAGCTAAAGCTCCGCAAGCAACAACTCCGATACTCATGCAGGAAAAGCGAGGCGCTCAACAAACTTATCGTTGAAATCTTCGCGATCTGATAGTTCTACGTAATCTATCTCCTCAAGAAGTGCTTGCGCGCCGTGGCGCTCTTGCGCTGAGAGCAAAACCATTTTTGCGCCTTCACCAGCAACGTTTCCTGCAGACATGATGCGCATTACAGAAAGTTTTGGAACCAAACCAATTTTGATTGCAGAAGCTGGAGAAAGATACGAACCAAAAGAACCGGCAAGGAGAACTTGTTGAATTTCAGACTCTTCAACTCCGAACTCTTCAAGCAGTAGCGCCCACCCTGTAGCAATTGCAGCTTTAGCAAATTGAAGTTCTCGAACGTCGCGCTGCGTCAAAAAGACACAATCGCTTAAGTCACCTACTTCTTTTGACCAAGTCAAAACAAAAACTCGCTCACCTTCGCGAGTGACCAATCGGCTTGCAAGTTTTGGCGAAATAGTAAGTGCGGCTTCATCGGTAACGAATTTTCCAGAATGATCTAGGAGTCCAACTTGAACCAGTGATGCACATGCATCAACTAGACCTGAACCGCAGATACCTATTGCTGGGGCGTCATCAATTGTGCCGATTTCTAACTCACCATCGACAACTTTGATAGTTTCAATCGCACCTGATGCTGCGCGCACACCACATTTAATACTTGCCGCTTCAAAGGCAGGTCCTGCAGGTGCGGCAGTTGCAACAATTTTGTCACCATTACCTAAAACAATTTCGCAGTTAGTTCCCACGTCGATAAATAAGCGAAGACGTTTATCGCGATCCATTCCAGAGGCCAATGCACCAGCAATGATGTCGCCGCCAACGTATGCACCAAGTGAAGGCAAAATAACTGCCTTAGCTAATGGGTGAACGTCGATACCGATTTCTTTTACATCGATGTTTGGGTAATCAGCACTTGCCATAATAAACGGTGCAACACCTAGAGGTTCTGGATCAATCCCAAGTAACAACTGGGTCATAGTTGCATTGCCGGCAATTGCTAGCTCGTAGACATGATGCGGATTTACTCCTGCTTCCGTGCACACCTCTTGCGTGAGCTGATTTAAGGTTTCTTGCGCCAGATTACTGAGTTTTTCAAGGGCGTCAGGATCTAGCATCGTGGCACTGATACGTGTAATCACATCTGCGCCAAACGGCTGCTGCTTGTTAAGCATTGATTTAACGGCAACTGGAGTACCCGTATTTAAATCAAGCAGCGTTGCAACAACTGTGGTTGTACCTAAGTCATAGGCAATTCCATAACGAAGGGCGGTAGTGTCGCCGGCTTCGATACCTAAAAACTCTTGATCGACAAATACTGCAGTTACTTTAAAGTTTGAAGCGCGTAAAATCTTTGGAAGCTCACGCATAGAAGCAAGGCTTGCAGTTCCTTCGATGTCATCTATTGCATCAAAGACACGCACAATATCGGTGCGCTGATCTGTTAGTGAAGGCTCTTCTAATTCGATGTAACGCTTTTGAACTGCAGGCCGCAAAATAACTTGTCGGCCAACGCCTACAGTTGCAGCTTTTGGTCGCGTGGTTAACGCTGGAACATCTACCGAAATATCTTTAGATGTGCGCACTAAACAAGCCAAGCGCCAACCTTCATTGATTTCACTTTGCGTAAACGCACGAAAATCTAACTTTGAAGGCTCTACATCTCCATCAGTAACTTTAATTCGGCATTTCTTACAGGTGCCATAACCTCCACACGTGGAATCAATAGCAATTCCGTTCCAAGAAGCGGCATCAAATGCACTTACTCCCGTAGGAACAGTAATTATCTTTTGTGATCCGACTGAACCATCTTTTTCAAGGGATGTGAAGGCAAGCTTGACTCGCCCTGTACCGTCATGTGCAGGTACAAGGGACGGGTCTAACTCTTTTTTACTAATGATTAGTTTCCTTCCGCGACAGCTTTAGCTGCTTCGATTGCACGGTAGCGCATGATCCAGTTTGTTCCCCATGGATCAAGACCAAGTAAAAGATCTGCCGCGCGAACTGATTCAACGATTGCGGGAGTACGAGAATCCATAACCGCACTTGTTAAACCCATTGCCATTGCCGCTGGCAAGAATGCCGCGTTAAGTGCATGACGATGTGGAAGGCCAAATGAGATATTTGATGCACCCAGAGTCATATTCAGACCCCACTTTTCGCGGATCAAATAAATAGCTTCTAGGGTGTGTTTTACGGCTTCTGGATCTGCTCCCACAGTCATTGCAAGTGGATCAATAACTAAATCTTCAAGTGGGATTCCATGTTTTTCAACAGTGCGGATAATTTTTTCAGTAATAACTAAACGCTCTGCAGCCGTTGCCGGGATTCCAGTTTCATCATTAGGCAAAGCAATAATTGCTGCGCCGTGCTTTTTGATCAGTGGAAGTACTAACTCCATACGATCATCTTCACCAGTGACACTATTTACAAGTGCCTTACCTTGATAAGCCTCAAGACCAGCCTGCAACGCTTCGATAACCGAAGAGTCAATACAGATTGGAAGATCAGTCAATGATTGAACCAAGGTAATTGCCTTTGAAAGCAGCGCTGGTTCATCAGTTAGTGGAACACCCATATTGACATCTAAAACGTCAGCGCCACCGGCAACTTGTGCAATGACATCTTTTTCGATGGCCGATAAGTCACCGGCTCGTAGTTGTTCTTGAAATTTCTTACGACCTGTTGGATTAATGCGCTCACCGATAAT
>CAINSH010000237.1 GCA_903852955.1 uncultured Actinomycetes bacterium
AGAATTTCGCGTTCTGCCATGCCATCAAGGAATGAGTTAACGGTGGCTTCATCGTAATTTGTTGTAAATGAGGTTGAGAGCCAGAGCCCGAAGGACCAATCAGGGACCTTGGCAGGTTTGCCTAAGAAATCTGTGTATCGCTTAATGATTTCGCGTGGATTTTTCCCGTAGATAAAGAAAATTTCAAGCTCTTCTCCTGGCACAGATATCTGCACTTTATCGACTACTTCAGTTCCGATTTCAAGACTGACTTTTCCTGTGTGATTGATAAACACTCCATAGCCATGGTTAGTCAGGTAAAATGGAACGTTTTTATAAGCTTGTTCAGATGCAGTGCCGCCATCCTCATTCCAGATTTCAATAACTTGGCCATTTTTTACAAATGGGGTGAAGTGCTCACCAAGGCCATAGACCAATTCACCCACAGCAAGATTAAGTTGAATATTGATATATGAATCGCCGTTATGGTTCATCCAAGCAATGCCTTTATCGGCAATTCGAGTTAGATGCTTACCTTCTGCACTGATATCTAAATGAAATGCTTCACCTTCTGTAATGGAAGCAACCAAATCAGCACTCGTCATTGAAAAGCCACGGCCATTTTGTGAAATCTGGGGTGTGCTGGAATCAACGGTTAATTCAAAGTGCGGTCCATGATCAATCCCACCTTCATGATGAGTGACTTTCACGCCGATGATGTTCTTCATCGGTGAATGAAGACGAGTTGTAATCAAGGGAATATTGAGAGTATCTCCACGATCTGCGATGATTTTACTCGGTGAAAAGATCGTAAGTTCAGAATCAGAACGATCGATGCGATGGGCAGTCTTACCGTAATAAGCGCGCACACCTTCGCGAAGGAGCCAAAAACCGTTGGTAAAGCGCATGAGAGAAGGGCTTTAAGCCTTCACTCCCATCAGGTGCTCTAGAGCTAACTGATCAACTAGTTCATAGCCGTATCCACGTGTACCTGCGGCTTCGACATCGAAAGAATCTTTAGCAAGATCTCTCCAAGTCTCACCTACAGAAAGCGTTGATTCTGCAAGGCCTGGAATATTTGAATCCTTCATGGCAGCAATTACACGTGGATCTGCGCGAAACGCTGCTGCACGCTCTTTGAGCGCTAGGTATGTGCGCATATTTGAAGATGCAGATTGCCATACACCCTTGTCATCTTCAGTACGGCCCGGCTTGTAGTCAAAATGCTTTGGTCCGTCGTACTTATAGCGCTCAAGTAAATCTACTAAGAAGAATGCAGACTTTAAATCTCCATGCCCAAAAACTAAATCTTGATCAAACTTTGGACCGTGCTGACCGTTGAGGTCGATATGAAATAACTTCTTTTGCCACAGTGCTTGGGCGATTCCATGTACAAAGTTCAAGCCGGCCATTTGTTCGTGTCCAACTTCAGGGTTTAATCCAACTAACTCAGGTCGATCTAATGTGTAAATAAATGCAAGTGCATGTCCAATAGTTGGCAAGAAGATATCGCCGCGTGGTTCATTTGGCTTTGGTTCGATTGCAAATTTAATGTCATAACCATTGTCAGTAACAAACTCGCCTAACGTATTAAAAGCTTCGCGGAAACGATCTAGTGCAACGTATCCATCTTTAGCGCCATCAGATTCGGCACCTTCTCGGCCTCCCCAGCAAACATACGTCTTTGCACCAAGCTCAACTGCAAGTTCAATATTTTTCATAACCTTGCGAATTGCATAACGGCGAATATCTTTATCGTTTGAAGTAAAAGCGCCATCTTTAAAGACTGGATGTGTAAAAAGGTTTGTTGTAGCCATCGGCACTTTCATGCCTGTTTCATCTAGCGCCTTTTTAAATCGATCAATATGGCTGCGTCGTGTGCCTTCATCGCTTCCAAATGGGATCAAATCATCATCGTGAAAAGTAACACCATAAGCACCGCGTTCTGCCAGCTCATTGACTGTGCGGACCGGGTCTAGTGCGCCACGTGTTGCATCTCCAAAGGGGTCTCGCGCCTGCCAACCTACGGTCCAGAGACCAAAAGTGAACTTATCTGCCGGAGTTGGAGTCAATGTCATAGCGTTAGATCCTTTTGTTCGGAGGGCAAAGGCCCGTTTTGTTACATGGCTAACTTACCTCTAATCTTGTCCCCTATCCAGATGCAAAGGCGTAAAGCCTTACAACTGGGTTTGCGGGAGTGGTGAAATGGCAGACACGCAGGTCTTAGGAACCTGTGTCTTCGGACGTGCGGGTTCAAGTCCCGCCTCCCGCACACATCTATAAGTGAAAAGTTAAACTCAACTCATGGCAAAACAATCTGCAGCCCGAACAAAGATGTTGGCTTCGCAAGCGAAAAAAGAGGCAGCAGAACGCCGTGCCGAAAAAGCAAAAAACGTTTGTGAAGTAACTGCCGGCGAAGTTGATTTAGATAAATATGCAGAAGTAGATGGTGACTGGCGAGAAATCGGATTAGCCGCACCAGCACGTCGGGCACTCATAGATGATGGTTTGTATCACTTAAGTGATCTACGCAAAGTTTCATTAGCTGCCCTCAAAGAGCTGCATGGGATGGGTCCTAATGCAATAAGAATTTTGACTGCAGAAATGAAAAAGGCCGATCTATCTTTTAGAAAATAGACCGACCTTAATCTAATTATTTACGCATTAGATAAAGCAGCAAATCCCAACTTGATATCGTTTTTAATATCTTCAATATTTTCAAGCCCAATACTGACACGGATCATTCCAGGAGTGATGCCTGCTTTAATTTGCTCGTCAGGGTTTAACTGTGAATGCGTCGTCGATGCTGGGTGAATTACTAATGATCTAACATCGCCGATATTGGCAACGTGGCTAAATAGTTTTAGACCCTCAACAAATTTACGCCCTGCAGGTGCTCCGCCTTTAACTTCAAAAGTAAAGACAGCTCCCGCACCTTTTGGTGCATATTTTTTAGCAGCTGCATGCCAAGGCGATGAAGCAAGACCTGCATAACTCACATGAGCTACTTCTGGCTGCTTTTCTAACCACTCAGCAAGTTCTTGTGCATTTTGCAAATGTCGATCCATTCGCAAGTTAAGTGTTTCTAAACCTTGGGCCAAAAGCCAAGCATTAAAAGGTGACACGGATGAACCGAAATCGCGCAAAAGCTGTAATCGGGCTTTGAAAATATAGGCAAGATTCGCGCCAAAGTCACCACCCACACCTAAAGTTTTTGCATATACAAGATTGTTATAACTTGGATCTGGTTGATTAAATCCTGGAAATTTTTCTGGATTCTTAGCAAAGTCAAAATTTCCTGAATCAACAATTGCGCCAACCATCGCATTACCATGCCCAGATAGAAACTTAGTCGCCGAGTGCGTCACGATGTCGACCCCATAATCAAATGGTCGGGTGACATAGGGCGTAGCAATGGTGTTATCAACTATCCATGGCACGCCTGCCTCATGTGCAACTTGCGCAATTGCTTCAAGATCAAGAACTGCCCCTAAAGGATTTGAGATTCCCTCACCAAAGAAAGCCTTTGTGTTTGGTCTAACTGCCGAGCGCCAGGCATCCATGTTGCCTGTGTCATTAACAAAAGTTACTTCGATTCCAAATTTTGGAAGTGTGTAATTAAAAAGATTAAAAGTTCCGCCATAAACATTTGAACTAGAAACAATGTGATCTCCCGCTTGAGCGACGTTCATAATTGCAAGCGTGGTTGCTGCCATTCCAGATGCAACCAGAAGCGCTGCAACTCCCCCTTCAAGGGCTGCAATACGTTTTTCGACTGCGTCCTGTGTGGGGTTATTTATGCGAGTGTAAACATTTCCAGCTTCGGCAATGCCAAAAAGATTAGCCGCATGCTGTGTATCTCTAAACTGGTAAGCAGTTGTTTGATAAATCGGTAAGGACCGCGAACCTGTATCTGAATCAGGAACCTGGCCTGCATGGATTTGGAGAGTTTCAAAGGACCATTCTGTATTTTCGCTCATGCGAATTACTCTGCTCCTATTGCAAAGCTTTTGCAACAACCTTTCAGGATAAATTTCTGACTGTCTTGATGCTAGAAACTAATTAATTACTGCGTAAACAATGAGCATCAGACCTACGGCCATGCTCGCAGCTTGAACTGCTTTACCTTCTAGTTTCTTGGTAATTGCTGGGATCCATGTTGTGGCCAACAAAATCGCACCCGGAATAATGATGGTCAAACTGTGTTGCACAACTCCAGCATGACCAGTTTGGTAGCGCAAGTTGATTAAACCGATGGCAATTAGAAGGTAACTACCCATTCGATAATTATTAATTACGTTGCTTTTCAAACTCATTCTCCTTGATATTGATTGAGTAATAAGTAAGGGGCACCGATAATCGGTACCCCTTACTTAACTTCTACTTACTTAGTGATCGTCCTTCATTCCTTCTGCAATTGACTTCATGCGTGCGATCTTCAAAATTGTGAGACCGAATACGCACTTAGCAAGAACGTCAGCGATTGTGTATCCCACTTGAACGCCAACGAACTGCTCTGCAGTTGCGTCTCCGCCCATACCTAGGATGTAAGAGACTGGGTAAACGCCCCATGTCGCGATCAATAGAAGTCGCAAGCGACCTACGGTCTCTGCAACTCCTGCTGGTTGACGATCAAGTGACTTTCCAAGCTCTACGAACAATACGTAAAGGATGTATAGGAAAGGAATTGTTGAAAGAACACCGTATAGAACCTGTGTGTTCTGATCGTTTGAAATTTCACCAGGATATCCAAGCGCGATCATCGCAGCTGAAGCTGGGACCAAACGCATGATGAGGGAACGTGAAACTTCCTTAGCTAGTGCAAGTACAGCAATTACTTCTACAAGAAGTAGTGGCACTGTAAGCAACCAGTCTACGTAACGGTAAGCCTCGTTAAATGAACCTTGAGCACCTGAAACGTTAACAGTCATGTCTGCAGATGATTCATTAAATGAGTTAAAGATTCGCATGTAGTGATAACCAGCAATGAATGTAACCATTGATGACATCACTAGTGCATTGCG
>CAINSH010000238.1 GCA_903852955.1 uncultured Actinomycetes bacterium
AACAATAATAATTATGCGAGGTAGCGATTTGAATATTGCATCAATTAAATCAACGCCTTGTGCAGGAGAACCTCCCAAGTAGATACGCGTTCCCTCTGGAAAACCCTTTGCTTGGGCAATTGTTTCGCGCAATTGCTGCACAAGTGTTCTAGTTTGCTTATCGCCAATTGCTTTCTTGCCAATGACATACATACGAATGAATTGGCCTGTTGAATCTACATATGTCGAATCCGTACCTGACGCAACCATAAATACCTGTGGCAGCTGCGAAACTTTACTAGCCAAAGCAAAACGTGCATTTTCAACTTTTGCTGGCTTACCTAGATCAATCACAATTTCGTGAGGTGTAATTACTCCGGGGCCGATTTTATCTGTTATCTGACTTATAGCCCTACCTGATTCAAGGTTTTCTGGGATCGATGTAAGCGAACTTGGGGTAACTTCTAATTTAAAAACTAGCGATGCAGCCAAAAGCAGTCCAATAAAGGAGAAGGAAAATACAGCTTTTGCACGGGGAATCACCCATTTAGCCAGGCGTGCCCAAACTCCCTGCAATGGATCTGCTTTTCCCATAATTCCCATAAATCCATCACTGAATACTCGGTGTCCCAAGAAAGACAGTAGGACAGGTTGCAAAGTCAGTGCAGCAAGAACACTAACCAATGGCACAAGAATTCCGGCAATACCTAATGATCTAACAAATGGAACTGGCACAAGCAAAAGCGCAGATAGTGCGATGCAAACAGTTACTCCTGAAATAACAACAGTTTTACCGGCAGTTTTCATTGTCACCAATAAGGCAACATCCACATCATCGGATTGTGTGAGCTCTCGCCTAAATCGGTGGAGCATAAGTAACGAATAGTCAATTGCAAGGCCAAGGCCGATCAGTTCTACGATATTTGGAATATATAGAACCATAAGAAATTTGTGCGCGATTAAGTAGATAACTCCCATAGTCAATGAAATAGATGCAAAAGCAAAAACTAGCGGGAGAAATATTGCCCATGTTGTTCCAAGCATGAGCATCAGAAGGAGTAGTGCAATCACAACTGCTACAACTTGGCCACGACGTAAATCATTAGCCAAAACGGGCGTGACATCATGCTCGATTGCCGGTGGGCCTGTCACGACCGCGCCATTTAATCCATTTTCAATTAATGCAGCGCGCAAACTTGGCGTATAGGGCGCAGCATCTACTAGAGAGAATGATGTAGTGATATTTGTATATATCGTCCCGGCTAAAGCCTTTTGCGCCCCAACGCGGGCAGAAGGAATTTCCTTAATTGCATCTTTGATTGACGCTTTAAAACCAGCTAACTCTTGCTCGCTCGCGTTGGTGTACTTATATATAACTGTAAACGAGCCTTCGGTATTTTCACCAAAACGCTGGGCTAAGAGTGAGTTGGCGTATTGAGATTGACTACCTGGAACTTCAAGTGATGTTGTTAAGAATTGATTGAGATTTGCACCAGCAAATAGTCCAATAACTGCCACCATAAACCAGACGGCCAGTATGGATCTTCGGTGCGCGATTACACCTGCAACCCAATTACTTGGCATCTAACTATTCTATTGATTTGCGGGGCTGCGATTCTGCCTTTAAGATTTGAAATGTTTAAGGGGAGTACCTCACTACAGCTACCTCGTCAATACGGTGTAAAAGCCCGGGGCGCTGGCCGGTAATTCGGTTAGGGAGACCTTGACCATGTTCTACTCATGGCTATCAAGGGAGCAAAATGCAGGTCTCATTACTTATCTGGTCAATCACAATTGCTTTAATTTTAGGTTTAATCCTTTTAGATCTAGTTACTGCCAGTCGCAAACCACACGATGTTAAATTCAAAGAAGCAATTGCTTGGACTAGTTTCTACGTAGGTCTTTCAATCGCCTTTGGAATTTGGGTGTGGAGTTATTTTGGCGCTACGAGCGGTACCGAGTTTTTTGCGGCGTACCTGGTCGAATACTCGCTTTCGATAGACAACCTCTTTATCTTTGTAATAATCCTTGCGCAATTTGCGGTCCCAAGTACATACCATCAAAAAGTATTACTCATCGGCGTATTGCTGGCGCTAGTTTTCCGAGCCGTATTTATTGCAATTGGTGCTGCAGCTCTGGCGTCATTCTCATTTACCTTCGTAATCTTTGGCGCAATCTTAATCTGGACTGGAATTGGTTTATTCAAGCACTGGGATGAAGATCCTGAACCAAACGATAATTTACTAGTCCGCACAATACGTTCCCGTGTAGCGTTAGTAGATGAGTTTCACGGAACAAAGCTTTTCGTTAAGTTAAATGGCAAGCGCTTTGCAACACCAATGTTCTTGGTTATTGTTGCAATTGCCTCAACAGATTTACTATTTGCACTAGATTCAATTCCGGCAACCTTTGGTGTCACATCTGAAACTTTCTTGGTCTTTACCGCTAATGCTTTTGCTTTACTTGGTTTGCGAGCCCTGTATTTCTTGCTCAAAGGCCTACTAGATAAACTGATCTACCTCTCTCTCGGTTTGTCATTTATATTGATGTTTATTGGTGCGAAGTTAGTTGTTACATACCTTCACGAGGTTTACGCAGAAGTACCTAAGATCCCAACCGTGGTTAGCCTTGCCGTGATTGCAATAATCCTGGTGGTGTCCACCGTGGCGAGTTTGCTCAAGAGCAAAAATGATCCAGCTGCTAAGGCCCATGCTGGCCGTGTTACTGGACATAAAGAGGAAAATCAATGAAGAAGAGTTGGTTATTGATTCCTAA
>CAINSH010000239.1 GCA_903852955.1 uncultured Actinomycetes bacterium
AATTGTTTCATCGCGCCCCGGACCGACACCGATTGCACTCATGGGAGCGCCAGAGATTTTCTCTAAGAAAGCGATGTAATCCTGTGCAGCTTGTGGCAGGTCACTGAGTTTGCGAGCACCAGTAATATCTTCTTTCCAACCTGGCATGTATTCATAAATTGGTTTTGCATGGTGGAAATCAGATTGTGAAGCTGGAAGTTCTTCGACGCGCTTTCCATCGATTTCATAAGCGACACATACTGGAATCTTTTCCCACCCAGTTAATACATCTAACTTAGTCAAAAAGAAATCTGTTAAACCATTAACGCGAACTGCGTAACGGGCGATCGGTGCGTCAAACCAGCCACAGCGGCGTGCACGGCCAGTTGTTACACCGACTTCACCACCGATACGACGTAGCGCTTCGCCATCTTCATCAAAGAGTTCAGTTGGGAATGGTCCGCTACCGACACGTGTCGTGTATGCCTTAATAATTCCAATCACGCGATCAATCTTGGTTGGTCCAATTCCAGAGCCAGTGCATGCACCACCTGCAGTTGGATTACTTGATGTTACGAATGGATATGTACCGTGGTCTACATCCAGCAAAGTTCCCTGTGAACCCTCTAGAAGTACACGTTTTCCGGCTTTTAACGCCTCATTAAGAATCAAAACAGTATCAGCAACATATGGACGAAGAATCTCGGCATACTCTAAATACTCTGCAAGGACTTCATCTACTTCAATATTTTTGCGATTAAAGACCTTAATAAGTACTTGGTTCTTATCGCGTAGTGCGCTTTCAATCTTTTGACGTAAGATAGAAGGATCGAATAGATCTTGAACGCGGATTCCAATGCGGTTGATCTTGTCGGCATAGGCCGGACCAATTCCACGACCAGTTGTTCCAATCTTTGATTTACCTAAGAAGCGCTCTGAAACCTTGTCAATGGTGCGGTGATAAGGAGTAATCAGATGTGCATTTGTAGAAATTAGAAGTTTGCTGCAATCAATACCGCGCTCAGTTAAGCCAGCGATTTCTTGAAGTAATACACCTGGATCAATTACTACACCATTGCCAATTACTGGAATTACATTGGGCGAAAGAATTCCTGAAGGTAAAAGGTGAAGTGCGTACTTTTGATCACCGATAACAACTGTATGTCCTGCGTTGTTGCCACCTTGGTAGCGGACTACATAATCAACGCGATCTCCTAGTAAATCGGTGGCTTTACCCTTGCCTTCGTCGCCCCATTGAGCGCCAAGCAAAACTAGTGCGGGCATTGGTAAAGCCTCTCCGATTACGTAGTGGGTATTACTTAAGTGATGAAGTTCCTGTTGAACGTAGATCTTCGCAAGCATGTGCAACGCGAGCAGCCATGCCAGCTTCAGCAGCCTTGCCCCAGGCACGTGGGTCGTAAATCTTCTTAATACCAACTTCGCCATCAATCTTTAACACGCCGTCGTAGTTCTTTAGCATGTAATCCGCAACTGGGCGTGTAAATGCATATTGAGTATCTGTATCGATATTCATCTTAATTACGCCGTAATCAAGTGATTCGCGGATCTCTGAAAGAAGAGAGCCAGAACCACCATGGAATACAAGGTCCATTGGCTTGCTACCAGCAGGAAGGCCTAGCTTGGCAGAGACCGCTTCTTGCAATGTTGCCAGAATCTTTGGCTGCAAAACAACGTTACCTGGCTTATAGACACCATGAACATTTCCAAATGTTGCAGCTACCAAGTAGCGCGCATTTGCATCTGTTCCAAGCGTTTCAATTGTTAGAAGCGCATCTTCAGGTGTTGAGTACAGTTTGGCATCATGCTTTGCTTCAACGCCATCTTCTTCTCCACCAACAACGCCGATTTCAATTTCAAGAATGGTCTTAGCAGCAACTGACATCGTTAACATTTCTTTTGCGATGCGCATATTTTCCTTCATATCTACCGCTGAGCCATCCCACATATGTGAGTTAAATAGTGG
>CAINSH010000240.1 GCA_903852955.1 uncultured Actinomycetes bacterium
ATCCCAAAAACTTCAGAAGCAATAATTCCAAAGGCAATGAGAAGAAATATCTCTTTTTTTCCGCGCAAGAGTTTTTTCCCAGGAAGAAAGCCTGCAGCCATACCAATCCAGGCTGCTGCAAAAATTTGATATCCCAGCCACGGGCCAAGGCCTCCAGTTAGTAGAGCAGAAACAAACATTGAAGTAAGACCAAGCAGAAAACCAAAAGAAGGCCCGAAAACTCTGGCGCTTAAAATCAAAATAAACCACATTGGTTCAATTCCTACCGCTCCTGCGCCAAGTGGCCGCAGTGCTGCGATAAGTGCAGCAAGTACTCCTAATAGCGCAATAGATTTAGCATCTAACGACGAGTTCGAAATTTGAATGATCACCAGAACGAAAGCAATAGTGACTGCAAACCAGAAGAAAATCTGTGTTTTTGGTAAAGACTCCCCAGAGTAGAAAAATGGCCAAAAAAATCCTGCGGCAGAAATTACTGAGGCAATAGTTAACACCGCGGTGCTTGTCCGAGAAAAGCGAACTATGTCAGGAGTAAGCATCATTGCTGCGCTTCAATTGCTCTGACTACATCGGCCACAGTCAACCAGGGTTGCGGCGACATAACCTTTGAAACTTGCGGCGCAAATGCTGGCGAAGAAAGCAGTACATCTATCGTTGGTCCATCAGCAACAATGTCACCGTCTGCAATAAATATCGTACGTGTTGCCAGTTCAGCAACTAGCTCAACGTCGTGAGTAGCGATCACGACACTCTTATTGTAAGTACGGGCAAATTCAATCAATATTCTTGTCAGGATTCTTTTAGCTTGGTAATCCAATCCTCTAGTTGGTTCGTCCAGAATGAGCAAAGCCGGATTAGATGAAAGCACGACACTTAACGCTAAGCCAAGGCGTTGACCTTCAGATAAATCTCTTGGATGAGTTGTTGTTGATACTCCGGGAACTAACTGCTGTAGCAGTTTGAAGGTAGTACCTAGCGCAATCTCATTGTCAGTATCTGCCTGTTTACATTCATCATTTACTGTTTGGGCATAGAGCAAGTCACTTGGCTCTTGCGGGACAAAACCGATATTTTGGCGACGTAATTTGTTAAACAGTTTTTGAGAATCATGTCCGTTGACAATTACCGAACCTGAATCGTTGTGGCTAATACCTGCAATTGCTTTGAGCAGTGAACTCTTTCCAGCACCGTTACGACCCATAATCGCTACGATTTCATTGTCGTAGATGTCGGTAGTTACATTAGAAATTGCTGTTTTTTCACCGTATGAAATAGTTAAGTCTTTAATCTCTATAATACTGTTGTGCGAAGTTGATTTAGTTTCAACAATTTCGGCAGCATGTGTTTCTCGGAATTGACTTGTTAGACGGCGCATTTCTCGCACAGATGTGCCAATTTGATTTAAACCTAAAGCTCTAGCAAGCTCAACAATCGGCGGGGCAATAGGAGAGTTCATTAAAATCTGCTCTGGCGTACCCACCATTGTGCTGCCCGCGCCATTTATTTGAACTATTCGATCAGCAAATTGGATTACGCGTTCTAATTTATGTTCAGCGATTATCACCGTAAGGCTTAAGTCATGCACCAAGCGATGAAGAATTGAAAGAACTTCTTCTGCAGCTATTGGATCTAAAGCACTTGTGGGCTCATCTAGAACAAGCACCTTAGGGTGTGCAACGAGCGCGCTGGCAATTGCGACCCGTTGTTGTTCACCGCCACTTAGCGTTGCAAGGGCACGGTTTCGAAGTGGCGCTAGTGAAAGAAGATCTAAAGTTTCTTCCACCCTTTTGCGCATGACATCGTTGGGCAAATTAAGCGCTTCCATCCCAAAGGCAAGTTCTTCTTCAACGGTATCGGCGACAAAACCGTTAGCTGGATTTTGGCCAACGATTCCAATTAAATGAGCAAGAGCCCCAGGCTTGACGGTTGCAGTAGAAATTCCATTGACCCAAATGTCTCCCGCCAAAATTCCACCGGTGTGGTGGGGGACTAAACCATTGATCAGGCGAAGCAGTGAGGATTTTCCTGAACCAGTTGGGCCAATCACTAAAACCAATTCACCCTCGGCGATTTCTAACGTTAAGTCTTCAATAACAGTTGTCGTCGAATTTGGATAAATGAGTGAGACATTTGCAAACTTGATCATGACGCGACCACCACCGCGAGAGCGCAAAGCGCAACTACCGAATCTATTCCCGCCCATTTAATTGGCCGATAGCGAGATCGTTTCTTGCTAATTCCATAACCGCGGGCATCCATCGAAGCGGCAAGATCGAGAGAGCGTGCCAGTGATTCTTCAAGGAGCGGAATAGCGATTCGCTTGAACGATTTTAATCCTCGGGTTTTTTGCCCGCGTAATTGCTGGGCAGTTCGAATTCTAGAAACAGCACTAACGATTTGTGGCAAAACTGATGTGGCGATTACAACAGATACGCCAAACTCATAAAGGTAGACAGGGAGTACTCGAAGTAAGCGATGTGGACTAGTTAATGATGCCGCGGCAGAGAGAATGACGATGATTGCACAGATAATCACACCTTCGGAAAGTGATGAGAATAAACGCTCACGTGTTACATCGCCACCTATGCGAATTCCGGGCATCCAGTGTGGCAATGGAAGAATGGGAATACGGAACAAAACCGTTCCTGGGATTGGTACACCAATAAGAACGCCAATAATTGCACGGACAACTAGAATCCACAGGGCAATTTTCAAACTCCAGTTGAAGGATTGACCCCAAGGTGCTTTTTCTCTTTGCAGAAAGACGATCACTG
>CAINSH010000241.1 GCA_903852955.1 uncultured Actinomycetes bacterium
AGTTCGTAAAGCCACCCCAATGACCGGTGCATTTCTAACGCCCGACGTGTCAACGCCTGCGCCATATGTCATAGAAGCAGTTGGTCCAAAGAAGTTCACGGTTGCAGCCCTTGATTTAGGTATAAAAGCTGCAACACCTAGAATGCTTGCAGCTCGCGGTGTTGAAGTTCATGTGGTTCCTTACAACTCAACTTTTGAACAAATTCAAGCGATTCATCCAGATGGAGTATTTCTCTCAAATGGGCCAGGTGATCCAGCAACAATGACAGATGTGATTGAGCTGGTACGTCAAATTCTTTTGGCTGAAATCCCTATTTTCGGAATTTGTTTCGGTCACCAGATTTTGGGAAGAGCTCTTGGTTTTCAGACTTACAAACTCCAATTTGGTCACCGCGGTATTAATCAACCAGTAATAGATAGAAATACTTCAAAAGTTGAAATAACAGCACATAATCATGGCTTTGCATTAGAAGCACCAACTGAACGTGAATTTACAACAGTATTTGGCACTGGAGAAGTCACGCATGTTTCACTTAATGATGGCGTTGTTGAAGGTTTGCAGCTATTAGAAAAACCTGCTTTTTCGGTTCAGTACCATCCTGAAGCTGCAGCCGGTCCGCATGATGCGTCATATTTGTTCGACAGATTCATTAACTTGATGGCAAAGAAGGTAAATGCCTAATGCCTTTAAATCCATTAATTAAATCGGTACTTGTTATCGGAAGCGGCCCAATCGTTATTGGCCAAGCATGCGAGTTTGATTACTCAGGTACTCAGGCATGTCGCGTACTTCGTGCTGAAGGTATTCGAGTAATTCTTGTGAACTCAAATCCGGCGACAATCATGACCGATCCCGAATTTGCCGATGCTACGTATATTGAGCCCATTACTCCTGAAATAATCGAAAAAATTATTGCTCTTGAAAAACCTGACGCAGTTCTGGCTACTTTGGGTGGACAAACTGCGCTCAATGCTGCAATTGGTTTACACGAACGGGGCACTTTAGCCAAATATGGCGTCGCTTTGATCGGCGCTGACGTGGATGCAATTCAACGGGGTGAAAATCGCGAACTGTTCCGTGAAATTGTCGAAAAAGTAGGCGGTGAATCAGCTAAATCAATCATCTGTCACACGATGGATGAAATCTTTGCTGCAGTCGTTGATTTGAACTACCCAGTTGTTGTCCGTCCAAGTTTTACCATGGGTGGACTCGGCTCTGGGATCGCGTTTAATCAAGAAGAGTTACGCCAAATTGCTGGCGCCGGTTTAAGGCATAGTCCTACTTCAGAAGTGCTTTTAGAAGAATCTATTTTGGGTTGGAAAGAGTACGAATTAGAAGTTATGCGAGATCGCAAAGATAACGTTGTCATCGTATGCAGCATTGAGAACTTGGACCCAATGGGCGTTCATACAGGTGATTCGATAACTGTTGCGCCAGCTATGACACTTACGGATGTTGAATATCAAAAACTGCGCAACTTATCCCTAGATATTATTAGGGAAGTTGGTGTAGATACAGGTGGTTGCAATATTCAATTTGCAGTAAATCCTGCAAATGGTCGAATCATTGTTATTGAAATGAATCCTCGAGTATCCAGGTCTAGCGCATTGGCATCTAAGGCGACTGGCTTTCCAATTGCGAAAATTGCTACTAAATTGGCAATTGGTTACACACTAGATGAGATCCGAAATGATATTACTAAGGTTACGCCGGCCTCCTTTGAACCGACCTTGGATTACGTTGTAGTTAAAGTTCCGCGCTTTGCTTTTGAAAAATTTCAAGATGCTGATCCTCGCTTAACCACGACCATGAAAAGTGTTGGCGAAGCGATGGCAATTGGCCGCTCATTCTCTGAAGCGTTAATGAAGGCGCTTCGCTCATTAGAACGTAAAGAGGCGATTTTCTCTTGGCCGAATATTTCGGAACAAGAAAAGCAGGTTCTTTTAACTTCAATGAAGATTCCAACTGAGTACCGACTCCAGCAAGTCCAAAAAGCAATGTGGGCTGGAGCTTCTATTGATGAAGTTTTTGCCGCCACCAAAATCGATCCTTGGTATTTACGACAGTTGGAAATTATCAACGAGCAAGCAAGGGTTATTGCATCTCCTGGTGAGTTAACACCAGAACTTCTGCGTAAAGCCAAGATGAATGGATTCTCAGATGCTCAGATTGCCTCACTTCGAGGTCTAAATGAGGATGATGTCCGACGAGATCGCCATCGTATGAACATAAGACCTGTTTACAAAACAGTAGATACATGCGCGGCTGAATTTGAAGCTTTCACCCCATATCACTATTCAAGTTACGAAGAAGAAAATGAAGTGAAGCCAAGATCAACGCCGGCTGTAATAATTTTGGGAAGCGGGCCTAATCGCATTGGACAGGGAATCGAATTTGATTATTCCTGTGTACATGCATCCTTTGTTTTGCGTGAAGCAGGTTACGAAACAATTATGGTGAACTGTAATCCTGAGACAGTTTCAACTGACTATGACACCAGTAATCGTCTCTACTTCGAACCGTTAACTCTTGAAGATGTTATTGAAGTTGTCCATGCCGAAACACAGGCGGGTCCTGTTCTAGGAGTCATCACCCAATTAGGTGGGCAAACTCCGCTAGGACTTGCAGCTGGTTTGAGTGCAGCTGGAATAACTATCTTGGGAACTAGCCCGGATGCAATTAATTTGGCCGAAGAACGCGGTGCATTTGGCGCAATTTTGGCCGAACAACATCTGAGCGCTCCAGAATTTGGCATGGCATCTTCACACCTTGAAGCACAGACCATCGCACAACGAATTGGATACCCGGTACTTGTGCGTCCATCATTTGTCCTAGGTGGCAGAGGGATGGAAATTGTCTATGACGATGCAGCGTTAGGTGGCTTCATCACAAGGGCTACCGATATAACACCAGATCATCCCGTTCTAGTCGATAGATTCTTAGATAGCGCAATTGAAATCGATGTCGACGCACTCTTTGATGGCAATGAACTGTTCTTAGGCGGCGTCATGGAACATATCGAAGAAGCCGGTATACATAGTGGCGACAGTGCTTGCGTGCTACCTTCAATGACGGTTTCGCCCGATCAACTACTTGAAATTAGAGCTGCAACTGAAAAAATCGCACGTGGTGTAGGCGTTCGGGGTCTAATCAATATTCAATTCGCAATCTCTGATACAAAACTATTCGTTCTAGAAGCTAATCCGCGCGCATCTCGCACAGTTCCTTTCGTAAGTAAGGCAACTGGAGTTTCATTAGCCAAAGCTGCAGCGCGAATTGCAGTGGGTTCGACTATTGCAGAACTACGTAAAGAAGGTTTATTGCCAAGTGAAGGTGATGGGATTGCAAAAGGAATCTCAGTCAAAGAGGCAGTTTTGCCATGGAATCGCTTTCGCAGAAGTGATGGGCGTGGTGTTGATGCAGTTTTAGGTCCCGAGATGCGTTCAACCGGCGAAGTCATGGGAATTGCGCCTACTTTCGGTGAAAGTTATGCAAAGAGTCAAATTGCAGCTTTTGGCCCACTGCCAAAATCAGGGACCGTGTTTATCTCACTGGCCAACAAAGATAAAGATTCAGGCATTTCTGGAGCCAGGGGCCTATTGGAA
>CAINSH010000242.1 GCA_903852955.1 uncultured Actinomycetes bacterium
ATGTCAAAAGCATCGGTTGCAGACAATATTTTAAGAAGCGTTCAGCATCTGCGCCAACCAAAGAACCTAAAAGAAGTTGTATATGTTTCACAGCTAGAACTACTCAATGAGCGCATGCGTCCGATGGTTCCCCGAAACTGGTTTAGATTAGGTAGACCAAGACTTCTAGATTCGCAGCGACTTATTAAACGAGCTCTTGATATTGCGATTTCCTCCATAGCATTAGTACTCCTAGCTCCATTCTTTATCATTATTGCCCTGCTTATTAAATTGACCTCAAAAGGTCCAGTTTTCTATATCAGCGAACGTGTAGGACGATTTAACAAGCCTTTTAGATTTATAAAATTTAGAACCATGATTGCAACCGCTGATCAAGAACGTAAAACAGCGTTAGGTGCAGGTGTTGTTGAAAACCTAACTGACTACCATTCAGATTATCGAATTACTAAATTCGGTAAGTTCTTACGTAGATTTTCTATCGATGAAACCCCGCAGTTCCTACACGTGTTATACGGCAGCATGTCGCTGGTAGGACCACGACCAATCTTGTTTGAAGAATTATCCGACGTCCCAAATAACGCATCTATTCGCTTTATTGCTAAGCCCGGCCTAACAGGAATCTGGCAAGTCAATGGCCGCAAATCAATTTTGTGGGATCAACGTATGCGCCAAGATTTACTGTATGTAGAGACTTGGACTTTCTTAGGCGATATGAAATTGATTATTAAAACTTTCTTTACTGTGCTTAAAGGCCATGGCGCTGCATAGGTTAAGGATTGGTTACCTGGGCTTTATACAGTTGAGCCGCACGTTTGCGCCCATTGCAATTTAGTTTGGCATATATGCGAATACTCTCCTGGCGAATTGTGCTTTCGGAATAACCAAGAATCTCGCTGATCATGAGGTTTGTATATTCATCTGACATCATTTTCAATATCAAAGTTTGGCGTTCAGTCAAAGTCGCAAGAGATGTAACCTCTGAAGTGCTAATAGTGCGAACTCTTAAGTTAACTTTGTTCTCTAAACTCTTAGAGTGGCGGAAAAAATTAAGCGAGACTAAGTCCGACAAAGTATGTAGAAAATCGGCAATCTCTTCACTAAATTCGATAGCTGGTAAAGCAAAGAAACCAATCACAGCGACAGGTTTATCATCGCGCTCTATAGGCATGGTAAAGAAAGTTTTGTGCTCGAATTCGGTTTCGAACTCTTTCATACTGGGGTAATCCCCACCCCAACTGGGTAATGTATTAATCCAAATTGTTTTCCGGTTGCGCAAAGAATCCGTCAAAGGGAAACCGTCAAAGAGGGTCAAATCTGTTGGGAAAGCTGCAAGCAAAATCGGATCAATGTTGCAATACGAAATCAGATCGACTCTATTGTGGCGATTGAGTGCGCATACAAACGCCGAACTAACTTCAATTTCGACCAATACTTGATCAACTAGGTATTTAAGAACTTCATCCAATGTCCGCAGCTGGTGATTTAAAAAGGCAGCCAGATCAGAAACTTTATTTGTAAAAATAATCGTTCTCCCCGTCAGATTTAAACCCGTTTTCAAAGATTGAAATATGGGGTTTTTACCATGCGAGGCAATTAAAGTCCGCTCCGCTGACAAAGTTGGCGCATTGTCTTTGATTGTCCGGTCAGGGTTTGTCCTGACATTTTGCGCGTGAATTAACCCCCAAAACTCGTAGTTGAGCGATATCCGGCTACGTCATTGTCTGGACATTGACTTAAATCCCAGTTGAGAACCTCCGAGACTGTGCACCTCACGCACGGATTGGGAGGAAAAGTGTTTTCAATCGTAAGACACCACAAACCCTCGATCAGTGTTGAGAACTGTGCAACTGGTAAATCTGTAGCAACTATCAACGTTGGCAGAGATCACAGTGACAAGAATTTAAACATAACAATCAAAGATTTAGCAAACCCACATGCGGTTAAAAGAGTAATTGTTACAGCTATTTCTAAAGATGGAAAAGCCGTGATCACTACCTCAAAACCGATTAGGAAGGGAACGATTATTACTGCAACTCTAGATAATGAAATAATCCTCACACAGTTAGTTTCAAAAATACGATGACGCAAACCGTATTCGCGCTTAAGAAAAAATCTGACGATATTGCAGGCGAGATTAATTCCCACACCTGTTTCTATTGCTGGGTTTGGCGTTTCAACTGCCCGGATTCTCATTAATCAACAACGCCTTGGTCTACCCAATGATTAGATGGGTACTTGCCTATGTAGTGTGCCTTGCAGTTGTCTTAGTTTTTAACTACGGGGCCCATAAAAACGATTAATCTCTAGATTCTCCATGCCATTAATGGCACACTCTGCGGATGAGTAAGAAGGAACGCAAAGCATCTACCGCCTTAATCCGAGATCGCCGAACTTTATCCACCCAACGAATTGTCTTCCTGGTTATCGCCGCAGCCGCCCCACTAGCTGCCATGATCGGCAACGTTCCGCTGGCAATGGTGTACGGAAACGGCGCCGGCCTACCCGTTGCTTATGCAGTAGCTGCAGTCGTTCTTATCTGTTTTTCAATCGGCTACGCCGCCATGAGCCGGCGAATAATTAACACCGGCGCTTTTTATACATATATATCTAGGGCCCTTGGAAAAGACATTGGTGTTGGCGCGGCTTATTTAGCGCTTACTTCGTACACCGCAATGACATGTGGTCTTGCTGGAGCCTTTGGCTATTTTATGCACGAACTTATTCTTTCTGCCGCAGCAGTTTCAATTCCTTGGTTCGCACTATCTGCAATTGGAATCGCAATTGTTGCACTTCTTGGATATCGCTCAGTCGATCTATCTGCCAAAATTTTGGGCTTTTTAATGATTGCCGAATTTGCCGTACTAGTTGTCTTTGAAATTATCGTAATTGCTAAGAATGGTTTCTCAGCATTTCCGCTAGAAAGTTTTACTTACAAGCAGGCTACGTCTGGGCCTTTTGGTATCGCAGCGTTGATCGCCTTTACAAGTTTTATCGGATTTGAATCTGCCGCCCTTTATGGCGAAGAAACAAATAACCCAGAGAAAAGCATTCCCCGCGCTACTTATATCGCTGTTACAACAGTTGGAATTTTCTATGTATTTACAACATGGGTCATTATTGGGGCCACCGGAGTAGATAAGTTAAAAACACAAGCACAAGCCGATGGCGGAGTATTTGTACTTAACTTATTGAATCAATATGGTGGAGAAGTCCTTTTTGATATCGGCGCAGTCCTTTTGTGCACCAGCGTTTTGGCGGGTTATTCCGCACTTCACAACGCGGCAAGTCGTTACCTTTTTGCCCTTGGCCGCGAAAATATCGCGCCAGCTAAATTCGGTGACTATCACAAAGATTTTTTCAGCCCACACATTGCCAGTCTTGCAATTACTGCCGTCTCATCAATTGTTGCTATCGCGTTTGCAGCAAGCGGGGCAGATCCTTACAAAGTTTTCGCCGCAAGCTTGATTGCCGTGGGCACTCTTGGCATTGTTGCTTTGCAGGCTTTTGCGTCATTATCGGTAGTAGTTTTCTTTTGGCGCCGAAAAGATAGAAAAATCTGGCAGGGATTAATCGCACCTTTTATTGGATTTATTGGCCTTATGGGCGCATTTATTCTGGCTGCAACGCACTACAACACGCTTACTGGTTCAGATAACAAGCTGATTAACCTGGTTCCTGTTCTACTTATTTTTATCACTATCGGCGGAATCATCAATGGCATACGAATCAAGCGCAACAAACCTGTGGTTTATGCCAAGTTAGCATCGACTCAACTTCGTTCTAAAAAAGAGGTTGATTACGTTGCGCCGCAAGTTAATTACACCCAAAAGTATTGTTTGGTTGGCGCCGGTCCTGCCGGATTAGTAATGGCAAGAGCGCTGATTAAAGAAGGCGTTCCATTTGATTGGTATGAACGCCACAGCGATGTTGGCGGAATCTGGGATATGAATAATCCAGGTACACCGATGTATGACACCGCCCATTTTATTTCCTCTAAATACACCAGTGGTTTTTACGGTTACCCAATGCCTAAAGAATTTCCTGACTATCCATCGTGGAAACAGATTTTGGAATACATCCGCGGTTTTGCCGATGCTTATGATTTAAAGCGCCGCGTTAACTTTGGTGTCTCAGTTGTTCAAGCTAATCCACTTAAAGATGACACATGGCAAGTTTCACTTTCAAATGGCACAACCCAAACATATGAAGGAGTAATTAACGCCACCGGAGTTACGTGGCATGCAAATCGCCCAACGATAAAAGGTGAAGAAAAATTTAGAGGCACAATCATTCACTCCGTTGATTACCGCACACCAACGGTGTTTTCAGGCAAGCACGTTCTAATTGTCGGTGCTGGTAACTCTGGTGTAGATATCGCATCGGATGCTGCCAAGTATGCCGATCAAGCTTTCTTCTCGGTACGCCGCGGATATCGATTTATTCCAAAATACATTTTTGGCGTTCCAACCGATGCGCTTATCTCAGGAAAGATTGCACCACCAAAAGGTGTTTCTATTTCGGGTGATGTAACAAAAATGATCGACACATTAGTGGGTGACCTAACCCGTTATGGATTACCAAAGCCAGATCACGATTTACTGGCAAGCCACCCCATCATGAACACCCAAGTCCTGCACCATTTAGGTCATGGCGATTTAATTGCAAAGCCTGACATCGAAGAAATAACCCAGAATGGCGTTATTTTCAAGGATGGTTCGCACGTTGATTTAGATTTAATAGTTCTTGCAACTGGGTATTCATATTCAGTTCCGTATCTAGAACAAAACGATGATGAATGGAAAGATGGAAGACCGCAGCTGTACTTACGAATTCTTTCTAGAAAACACCCAAACCTTTATTTCATTGGCTATGCAGAGTTTGCCGATGCGGCATACAAGCGCTTTGATGAAATGGCACAGATGGTTGTTATCGATATTCGGGCAAGAGCCACAGGCCTTCATTACCCAGAGCTGTTAGAACTTCGCCGCAGCGATAACCCAGATTTAGCTGGCGGCCACAAATACATTCAAAGTCCGCGCCACACTAACTACATCGAAGTTGAGACGTACTTAAATTACTTAGCCATTCTTCGTGATCGTTTTGATTGGCCTGAAGTTGATGACACTACGTATCGAAGTTTGCTTAACTCTCAATAATTTCCCACACACCATTTACTTGGCGTGCAATTCCACGGAGTTCGAGCTCCTTTAAATAGCGCTTATGGCCGCGATCGCCTTTGCCAACAAAGAGCGGCATAAGTTTAGGAAGCGCGCTTGGAAATAACATAGCGATACGAACCAACCATGACTCACTAGGCTTTGGATAAACCTCAAAACGTGGCTTATCTAGCATTTTAATAAAGGCTTTAACCACATCTTCAGTTTTTTGCGGTGGATCCATAAACTGCAATGAATTTCCGCCTTCAACCGCTTCACGTTGCAACATTGGCGTATCCGTAGCCGATGGCATGATTGAACCGGCCTTAATTCCCTTAGCTGCAAAATCTAAACTCATGGATAACATGGCGCCACGCAAACCAAACTTGGAAATCGTATAAAGCGGAGTTTCGCCCAAAGGAAAGATTCCACCTAAAGAAACCGTAGTTATTAAGCGTGCGTCTGCCGACTTCTTCAGTAAATCGATACAGCTACGGATTATTACAAGTGGAGACCGAAGATTAATATCTAGTTCATATTCGATGCTTTCAATAGAGCGTTCATCAAATCTATCCGTTGTTGTAATGGCCGCGTTTGGAATAAGAACATCAATGCGCCCATATTTATCGCCAATTTCTTTTATCGCTTTTGCAATTGCGCTTCTATCTGTCAGATCAATGGCTATGTAGTGATGGCCAGTGCCTGAAAGCTGTGCAATAACGTTTTCTAGACGTTCCTTATTTAGATCAAGTAAAACCATTTGGGCACCGCGGGATGCAAATTCGCGAGCTAAGTGAGACCCAATTCCGCCTGCCCCACCCGTAATTACAATTACTTTGCCCGTGTAGTTAAATTTCATAAAGGAAGGGTACTTCAACGAACCTTATGAATGGAGTTCTTGAATCCTGTTTAGTCACCGAGTGTTCACTTCCTTGTAATTTAGTTTCTCGATTTCGGACAAATTGCACACCTAAACTCTCCAACCAAACCTGGGAGTCGAAACCCAGGAATCACATTGCCTTCAGGACTAAATTAAAAGGAGAATTAGAGTGAAGTTCAAAGTTTCTCGGCTCGTAGCTGTTTTAGCAGCTGCCGTGTTAGTAATTTCTGGTTCGATGCTTCAGGCATCGGCGGCAACACAAACTGTTCGTTTGTATATCTCTGCAGATACAAATATCCAGGATCTTTGGGTTAAGACACTAATTCCAGAGTTCAATAAGACAAATCCAGATTACAAAGTTGAAGTTACTTTCGACCGTAATGGTGCAAATGACGCACAGACACTTGCAAAGATTCTTGCCTCAAAGGGAACTGGTCGCGATTCAGGGATCGATCTAATTGATGGTGGAATCGTAACTACTCTTGGAAAAGCAGGGTTACTTTACAAGTCAAATACTGTCTCTATCCCAAATCTTAAAGATGTTCCGTATTTATTAGTTAAAAATGGTGTTGGTGGAATCCCTTATCGTGCATCAACAGTGTTGCTTGCGTACAACTCAAAGAATGTTAAAAACCCACCTAAGAC
>CAINSH010000243.1 GCA_903852955.1 uncultured Actinomycetes bacterium
ATCAAGGGGACACCATAATCCTGCTAAGTAGTTTCCCTTAAGTGCTGGATTAATTTTTTGAACTTCGTTTTTTTCTAATAACTGCCACTGCCGCTGGGCTGCATCTTCTTTAGCCATACACTCCTGCATAACGGCAAGCTCTGCGTCATTAATAGCCAAAGTCATAGATCCATTAGGAGTGAAATCCATCGCCTGAATCTCGTTATGTATTTCTTCCCATAATTGACGGGCACGCAATCCCGCTTCAAGTTCTGCGCCGCTGCGCCGGCCACTAACCCAAACGAGGCCAAAATTTCTTACTGACGCACTGCGGGCAACTGCATCTCTCTCCAGATGAAGTACCTGATGCCCAGCTTTTAGGGCAGCATGGGCATGAGTGGTGCCGATGACACCTCCGCCAATCACAATAATTTTCACAGCCGCATAATTTCGCTTAATACTTAATAACGGACATACATATAGCAACATGCGCGTGAACCTTTTGAGCGTGCTTGCATAAGTTACTGGCGGGTAGCATTATTTGCCCATGAGTCACTACACAGCCAACCTGCGCGATATCGAATTCTGCCTCTTTGACCTACTGGGTCGAGACAAGGTGATGGGTACTTCTTTGTACGCAGATGTTGATCGCGACACCGCCATGGGCATGTTGGAAGAGATGAAGCGCTTGTGCGAAAACGATCTTGCCGAATCTTTTGTTGAAGGTGATCGCATGGGAACTGATTTCAATAAAGCAACGGGTGATGTGAAGTTGCCGGCATCTTTTATTAAGTCTTACCAGGCATATGTTGATGGCGAATGGTGGCGTCTTGATGCACCAGTAGATCTTGGCGGGATGAAAATTCCTCCATCAGTTCGCTGGGCAATCGCCGAAATGGTTTTGGGTTCAAATCCTGCAATTCATATCTATGCATCAGGTTATGCATTTGCTCAAGTTGCCTACGTTCTTGGTAACGCTGATCAAAAGCAGATCGCAAAGTTAATGGTCGATAAGCACTGGGGCGCAACGATGCAGTTAACTGAACCTGATGCGGGTTCTGATGTTGGCGCAGGACGCAGCAAAGCTATTGACCAAGGCGATGGCACTTGGCACATCACTGGTACTAAGCGATTTATTACTTCAGGTGATGCTGATCTATACGAAAACATTGTTCACTTTGTTCTTGCACGCCGCGAAGGTGGCGGACCTGGAACTAAAGGTCTTTCACTATTTTTGATTCCTAAATTTATGTTTGATCATTCAACTGGCGAACTCGGCAAGCGCAACGGTGTTTATGTAACAAATGTTGAACACAAGATGGGGCTTAATGTTTCATCAACATGTGAAATGAACCTGGGCGAACATGAACCGGCAGTTGGTTACTTGCTAGGTGATGTGCACGAAGGTATTGCTCAGATGTTTAAGGTTATTGAATTTGCTCGAATGATGGTTGGAACTAAGGCTATTGCAACGTTATCTGCTGGCTATATGCACGCACTTGCTTATGCAAAGAGCCGTATTCAAGGCGGAGACATGAAGGCAATGAATGACAAGGCTTCTCCTCGCGTGAGCATTATTCATCACCCAGATGTGCGCCGTTCTTTGATGGTCCAAAAGTCATACAGCGAAGGTATGCGCGCGCTAGTGCTTTATACCGCTTCTATCCAGGATGAGATCGAACTAGCTGAAAAGGCTGGC
>CAINSH010000244.1 GCA_903852955.1 uncultured Actinomycetes bacterium
ATGAGAATGTGCTTACCAAGAGATGGCGCAGAACCTGCACTAGTTACATATGAACGACGTCCATGTGCATCAGTGATTGGCTTCTTATCTAGCGTCAGGATTGGCTCGTTGCCCATCATGTAACGCTTTTCGCCAGTTGATGAAGTGTGATCATCGACAAACAAAGTACAAAGCATTGCAACAGGCTTTTCAGCACGGTGCTTCACATGTGCTTCCTTGCCCACAAAATCAGCTTCTTTAAGTTTTGGAGTTTGCATTCCAGCTTCTACAACTGTGTATTCAGTTTCTAGTTCTGGACCATATGCGCGGTAGCACTTTTCTAGTCGACCAGTAGTTCCATACACACCGATTCCAACGGGAATCAAGCCATGATTCTTACCGGCTTCCCATAACGCATCCCACAGCGCAGGGCCATCAGCCATAGGTACATAGAACTCCCAGCCAAGATCGCCTACATATGAAATACGAGATGCAAGAACTTTGACGCCCTTGATGTCAATCTCTTTGCATGTGCTGAACTTGAAAGCTTCGTCGCTCATGTCTGCAGACGTAACTTCTTGAACAATCTTGCGTGCATTGGGTCCCCACACACCAAGTGTTGTGTAGTCAGAAGTAATATCTTTAATAGTTGCTGAGCCATCGGCAGGCAAAAGATCTGCGAACCATTTCTTATCAGCCATGCCGTGTGCGCCACCAGTAACAACGCGGAAGTGATCGGTATCAAGACGCATGATTGTTAAATCTGATTTAAATCCACCGTTTGGACCAAGCACTGGTGTGTAAACAACTCGACCAATTGCAACATCCATCTGACGAAGCGCGGCCTTTTGTACTACGGCCAAAGCTGATGGACCAGTGATATCAAAGTAAGCAAATGCAGTCAGATCGACCATACCTGCGGTTTCGCGCATTTGTAAGTGCTCTGCATTGATAATTGGTGACCACCAACGTGATTCCCATTCAGCCGTGCGTGGCATTACTTTGTCGCCAAATTTTGCAACTAAATCTTTATTGCAGTCATACCAGAATGGTCGTTCCCAACCTGCAGTCTCATAAAAGACCGCACCAAGTGCGGCTTCACGGTCATAGTAAGGAGACAGGCGAACTTTACGATTTGATTCGTACTGTTCTAGTGGGTGAACGATTCCGTAAGTCTTATTAAATGATTCAGCAACACGATCTTTAATGTGCTTTTCTTCTTTATGGTGTTCGTGGAAGCGAGCAATGTTTGATGCATGAAGATCGATATGTGAATCGCCAAGAACCATCCATTCAGCTACAGACTTTGCAGTTCCTGGGCCTTCCTTAATCCAAACTGCGGCAACTGACCACAAGTTCTTAACTTCTGGAGTTTCACCCAGGATTGGCATTCCATCTGGTGTGTAAGAAAGGATTCCGTTAATCGCATATTTTTCGCGGACGTTTTCATCGCCGACAATTGATGGCATAAGTTCGTATGCATGCTCATCTTGAATATCAAAATCTGCTTGTGTAAATGCAAACTCAGTTGGAGATAAGGCTGCCGTTGCATTTGAAGGTAGGTCTTCTGGAGTGTAAAGAATTGGGCGGTGAGCATATGAACCGATTTCAAGACCGGTACCGTGCTGACGCTCGTACATGAACACATCCATGTCGCGAACGATTGGCCATTCAATATCACCCTTGGTGTCTTTAAAGAATGGAACTGGTCCGATGTCTTTCATCTGGTGAACTGCGGGAGTAAGTGGAATATGTGCCCCGGCCATTGCAGCTAGCTTTGGTGACCAGCAACCAGTTGCAATTACTACGTACTCAGCTTCAATTGTTCCTTGATCAGTGACAACTGCTTTAACTTTTCCATTTTCTGTCGTGATGTCTTGAACCTCAACATTTGCAAAAGATTGCAACGCGCCCATCTCTTGCGCTTTTTCACGCATGATGGTTCCAGTGCGAAGTGAGTCAACAACGCCCACAGTTGGCTGGTAATAACCGCCTAAAATAATGCTTTCATCGATATATGGAACAAGCTCTTTTACTTCAGCTGGATTAAGGATTCGACCACCTTCGACTCCCCAAGATTTTCCTGATGTAATTCGGCGAGCAAGTTCCTGCATACGCTCTGGTGTACGGGCAACTTCGATACCACCAGTTTCAGTAAATGTTCCAAACTCTTTGTATTGACGCATACTTTCTGCAGTTATAGCCGTCATCTCTTTAGAGTGGTCGACGGGAAAAATAAAGTTAGATGCGTGGCCAGTTGATCCACCAGGGTTTGGAAGCGGTCCTTTATCAATCTGGACAATGTCTTTCCAACCTAATTTTGCAAGGTGGTAAACCATTCCGTTGCCGACGATTCCAGCGCCAATAACAACGCACTTTGCCTTAGCAGGTAACTTACTCATTGATTTATTCCTTTATCTTGGTATGTGGTGGTTATAAAGATTTTCGAATTTCGGATTCAAAACCTTCAACGTGCTCTTTCATTGCCTTTGTTGCTGCCTTTGGATCATTGCTAGCAATTGCCTCTAGCAAAGCTCGGTGTTCGATAATTGCATCGGCTAAATGCTCGACGCGATCAAGTGCCATAAACCAAATACGCAACGCATGTGCGTAATAGTTATCTAGGGCCGCTGCAAGAAACTCATTGTGTGTGCATTGATAAATGTGGTGATGAATGCGTTGATCAAGACCAATTAAAGTTGGCATATCCAAATCACCTTTAATGGCATTGATTTCTTCAATTAAATTCTTTGTAATCACTTGATCCGCAGCAGTTGAACGTTGGGCAGCAAGTTCTGCCGCCTTAATCTCAAGAACTGCGCGAGTTTCAGATAGTTGCGAAAGGTTTGCAACATCTACACGGGAAACAAACATTCCGCGGCGCGGATAAACCTCGATGAGTTTTTCATTAGCTAGCGAGCGCAACGCTTCACGAATTGGAGTTCGCCCCATCTTTAACGTACTCATCAATGCGCTCTCGCTAATTAATGAACCTGGTTCAAGATCAAGGGTGATGATCATTGAGCGGATGCGGCTATAGGCCTGTTCTGACAAAGAGTTACTTTGCCTAGAAAGGATGTGGATAGCCTGACTCACATTGGCGATGATATATCAGTGATATACCAATGCATAGAGGCGCGTGGACGCTAATTACCTCTGATTATCCGAAGTAGTACTTCTTAAAAAGCCAGGCTGAAGCGCCAAAACCCACGCTCAAAATCAGGGCTCGATAAACGCTGGCCGGCATCCGGGCTGCATAGCGTCCACCATAAGTTCCGCCGATGCTGCCGCCTATAACTAATGCGATGACCGCGGGCCAGACCGCCTTGCCGCTGAAGATATAGATGATGTTTGAAACCAGCGAGGTCCAACCGACGATGAGATTTTTAGCCATATTAAGAGTCTTTGGGTCACGGCGGATATCGCGAGCTAGAACGGCAATCACCATCACACCTTGGCCTGGGCCAAAGTATCCGCAGTACAGACCGCTTGCCCCAATACCAATTTTTTCCATGAGCCCATGCCGAGCGCCACGATCTGGCTTTGGCTTAATTAAAAAGGTCAAGCTGGCACCAAGTAATAAAAATGGCACCATCTTTTCAAATACGCCGGGCGGGACCGTTAGCAGTAGGAATGCCCCAGTGGCTGAGCAGAAAATCGAAATAACTATTAGCCGTTTATATTCGCGGAAATAATCGCGCATTTTGTGGCGCACAGAAATTAATGCGAAAAAGTTTGCAGGTGTTACGCCCAGGGCATTTGAAATCGCCGCGCTCACTGGGGACATGCCAGTAGCGAGTAAGACCGGATATGAAATAACCGAAGCGCCCCCAGCCATTCCATTTATTCCACCTACAACAACGCCAACCAGGCCGATGAATAGGTATTCAAGCATTGGGTAACCATACAATGGCGCTGTGAGTATGGATATAGAGATTCGCTACTTTGCTGCCGCGCGTGCCGCTGCCGGTGCAAGCTCTGTATTAGTGCAAGCGGGCACGCTTGAATCAATTCTTAACCAGCAAAGTGAAGGTAATTCAGAATTAACTCGAGTAATTGCGCAATGCTCGTTTCTCGTAGATTCACTTGTTACTGAGGATTTTAATCAATATATAAATCCAGGAAGCGTTATAGATGTTTTGCCGCGCTTCGCAGGTGGCTAAGAAATAATTTTAGAGCTTTAAAACCTACTTAGGTAAATCCAACCAACGAACTTGTTCACCTGGCGCAGTTATTGCGGTAGTTACAACGGCAAAACCATCTGAATAAGCTAATCCACGTAGCATCGCCGATCCCAAATATGGGGCAACGTGAAACTTGGCATCAATTAAATTGCCAATTACTAAACGCGTATATCCATCTGGAGCAGTTAACTCACTTGAAGTTGTGATGACCGGTAATTTCTTTTGCGCCTGGCCTAACTGTGAAGCAATCACTGGCTGACCAAGGGACACCAGAGCAGCTATTGCAGATTGTGGGTTACCCGGCAATCCAATAATTGCAGTTGCACCTTTTGCTGCCAATAACATGGGATGGCCGGGTCGTACTTTTACTGTGTCAACCAAAATCTCTGCACCTATTTCATCTAGTGCGCCATGTAGATAATCGCGTGATCCTTGCGAAGTGCCACCAGTTGTAATGATGATATCTGCAGTGGAACAGGCTTCATTGAGCGCATCTACGACCAAATCAAGTTGATCGAAAATATGTTGAGTGCTAATTACTTGCGCACCCATTGCAACTAACCAACCTGGTAATTGTGGTCCAAGCGCATCACGTACAAGTCCATCACTTGGAATACCAGAAAGTTGAATCTCATCGCCAAGTAAAATTAGTGCAACTCTTGGTTTAATTACTACATCTACATAATCAAGGCCAGTTGCTGAAAGTAAACCAATCATGGCGGGGTTCAAGACGGTACCTGCATCAATCAACACATCGCCGGCTTTGCACTCATGTGCAACGGGTCGAATATCTCTATCTTTTTGAACTTCGCCCGACAGTGTGGTGCCAACGACTTGTGCAGATTCCCACCGTATTACACCAAGTGTTCCCGTTGGAATAACTCCACCAGTTGCGATCATTACAGCTTGCCCAGATTTTAATTCCGTTTTCATTGGCAATCCAGCTTTGATTTCACCGATTATCTGCCACGGCCCAGTTCCGGCAACGGCGTAACCATCCATTGCTGATGTTGCATATGTTGGAAGATCTACAAGTGATTTCACATCGCTTGAAACTGTACGACCCATGCAATCTGAAACGCTCAATTTTTCAGGCTTTAATACCGAAAAATGTGTAGCCGCAATTGTGCGGGCCTCATCCCAACTGCCTTCAACTAATGCGCTCATAGCGACCTCAAATATTCCAGAGCAATGGCTAAATCATGAGGAGTATCTACATCAATCATGGCTTTCTCAACTTCTGGGCTCATGGGGATCTCTCGAATCTTAAGACCAGCAATTAAGTTGCGCATAGATTCCCCCTGAGTTTGGGCAAATTTTAAAATCGCAATTTCAAGGGCTTCTCGGCGGTAAATCGCAGCTAACGGCTGTTTAAATCCTTTTGAATCAACATACATAACGGCGTCATCATGTGCTGACATTGCACTAATTAAATGCACCATGTGTGAAATAGCAAAAGGCATATCAGTTGCAATCACTCCAATTGTTTCACTGCTACACAAATCTAACGCAGCGGCAATACCTGCAACGGGACCTCCCCCAGCAGGATCTTCTTGAATACATTGATAATTTACTTCGGATATATGTGGATTTGGACCAACAATGATAATTTCAAATTCACTTGGGATATCACTTAGCACGTGTTGAATTAATTTTTGATGGCCAAGGATTGCTTGGGATTTATCTGCGCCAAATCTTGAACTCGTGCCGCCACTTAGGACGATGATGCTCGCGGATTTGGATTCCATTTGGCTAGGATACTGACTATGGCATTTGTGCGCGGAGAAGCTAACTCGCTGGGCTGGCGTAATCTAGAAATTGCCCCAGATGAACCACATTGTGGACATAGCTTTCCAACTCAAAGCCAACCATTATTAATAATTCATCACTTATCTGATTTACATGTGTGTGATGCGCAATCACCAGCAAGACCTGAGTATTTAGATCGACATGCAGATCCTGATAGTCCAATTCGCGAACAGGTCGGCACAATCGGTACTTACCGTGCGCATTCAATGCTTTCCCCACACGTTGTTGAATCAATGGTGCAATCACTTAACACAATAACTCACGGCCCACTTTCTTCTCATCCAATAGCTGGCGCCGTTATTACTGGCGATACAACAGATAATGCCCAGAAAAATGAAGTTGACTGGTATTTAGCTTTGCTTGATGGCTTAGAGATTCGTCCAGATTCTGGTGATTTCACACAGTATGAAGGCGTTATCGATGACGGTGCTGAACATTACGACACTCGATATTGGCATCCTCACGGAACACCGCCAGGAAAAGAAGATGACGATGCCCGAGCAAAATATGGCTTTCCTTTAGTTCCTAATCTTCTTAATTCTTGTCGCGCACCTTTTAAAGCAACCGGTTTAAATTTTCCTTGGTTTGCAGTTCATGGAAACCACGACGCATTACTTCAAGGAACCGTGGCACCTTCAAAAGAGTTTATAAATGAGATGGTGGGGCCAAAGCGGTACACAGCATTGCCAACTACTACACCCCTATTTGAAGTTTTGATGCAATTCCGCGAAGTTGGACCTGCAAGTTATCCATCTGCCGATGATGCTCCATATGTATCAGTTGCCGAAGACTTAGAACGCCGTGCGATAGAACGTGGCGAGTATGCGCAAATGCATCTTGATTCTCCCGGCACACCACGTGGACATGGATTTACCGAAGAGAACGCTAAAAACAAAACTATGTACTACACAACCAATCTGCAGGGTGTAAAACTCATTGTTATAGATAGCGTCAATCACTTTGGTGGGTGGCAAGGTTCACTTGATCTAGAACAGTTTGAGTGGCTTGAAAAAGAAGTTGCAGCAGCCGATCGCCCCGTGGTTTTGGCGTCACATCATCCTCTTAGCAAAATGTTTAATGATTATGCACCTGTCGGTCGACGCGTATGTTTAGCTGAAATTCAAACAATGCTACTTAAATACCCACAAGTGATTGCTTGGCTTGCAGGTCACGAGCATCGACATCACATTGAATGGATTGGACCGCAAGAAGAAGTAACAGGGTTCTGGCAGATTGAAACAGCTTCTCACGCGGACTGGCCACAGCAATCACGCACCGTTGAAATTGTTACCGATGCTGCCGGCGATATTTACTTTGGTTTAACTGTCGTTGACCATGAAGCTGGCGTGGATTATGCAAAGGCACAAAACCCTCTAGAAATTGCCGCTTTGTCTCGCGCTATTAGTGCAAACGTCTGGCAGAAACGCCCAGAGCTTGGCGCTAAACATGGAATTGATTGGTGGCTAGG
>CAINSH010000245.1 GCA_903852955.1 uncultured Actinomycetes bacterium
GCAACTATTGATGTCATGAAGGAAGAAAAAATGCTAGAAAACGCCACAATGATTGGTGAAACAATCTTGGGCCCTGGCCTTGTTGAACTTGCTAAGAAGCACAAAGTTATTGGTGATATCCGTGGTGCAGGTGTTTTCTGGGGCGTTGATTTAGTTAGCGATCGCGCAACTCACGAACCCCTAGCCCCTTACGGTGCATCAAGTCCTGCCATGAATGAATTAGTTGCGGCGTGCAAGAAAAATGGTTTGATGCCATTTAATAACTTTAACCGCATTCATTTGTGCCCACCGTGCAACATCAGTGTTGAAGATGCAAAACTTGGTCTTGAAATGCTTGATAAGGCGTTAAGCGAAATCGGTAAGTACTACACCGGCGCTTAAATCTAAAAAGATTAAACGTTGAACCTAAATTCAACTACATCTCCATCAGCCATTACATAATCTTTTCCTTCCATACGCACCTTTCCTTTTGCGCGCGCTTCGGCAACTGATCCGGCTTCCATTAAATCTACAAATGAAACGATTTCCGCCTTAATAAAGCCTTTTTGGAAATCTGTATGAATGACTCCGGCAGCAACTGGCGCAGTGTCACCTTTATGAATTGTCCATGCGCGCACTTCTTTAGGACCGGCAGTTAAATACGTTTGTAAACCCAGAGTTCTAAATCCTACGTGCGCAAGCGTTGCCAGGCCGGGTTCTTGTAGACCAATAGATTGCAAAAGTTCGAGTGCATCTTCATCACTAAGTTCGGCAAGTTCAGCCTCTGTTTTTGCATCTAGGAAGATCGCTTCAGCAGGTGCAACTAGCGCCTGTAGTTTTTTGCGAAGTTCACCGTCATTGAGTTCGGCGGCATCAACGTTAAAAACATACAAAAATGGCTTGGCAGTAAGTAGATGAAGTTCAGCTAAATCTTCACGGTTAATTGAACTTTGTGACAAAGGCTTGCCTGATTGAAGCCATTCATTTGCAGCCTTTACGGCTTCAAGTACGGGTGCCTTTTCTTTAGCGATACGCACTTCTTTTTCAAGACGTGGAATTGCTTTTTCAATTGTTTGTAAATCTGCTAACGCTAACTCGGTGTTAATAGTTTCGATATCACTGGCTGGATCGATACGGCCATCTACGTGAACAACATCGCCATCGTTAAATACGCGAATTACCTGGCAGATTGCATCAGTTTCACGGATATTTGCTAAAAACTTATTTCCAAGGCCGGCACCTTCTGATGCGCCCTTAACAATTCCGGCAATATCTACAAATGAAAGCGCAGCCGGCAAAAGCTTTTGTGAACCATAAATCGTTGCAAGCTTTGCCAAGCGATCATCAGGAACGCCAACAACACCTACGTTGGGCTCGATTGTGGCGAAGGGATAGTTTGCAGCAAGGACGTTGTTCTTGGTCAGTGCGTTGAAAAGGGTGGATTTACCCACGTTTGGCAGACCGACGATTCCAATAGACAGGCTCATAGTGGGTAGAGCCTACGCGGGATTGTCGGTGCAAACTGCCACGATAGGCCCATGCCCGCATACCTAGTAACGCTAATAACAGGTTTGGTCATAGGTCTAGTGGCCGGTGCCTTACTTGGATTCCTTTTTTCACGCCTTAAATCCACATCTTCAGTTGCCGATCGCGCA
>CAINSH010000246.1 GCA_903852955.1 uncultured Actinomycetes bacterium
AGGGTGCAGCAAATTATTATTTAAATAGGGCGAAAGAAGTGAGTGATGTAGCGCCCAGTTATCGGTGGTCATGGCATCTTCAAGTGGGCCAAACTCTGCAAAATGATTGTCAATAAAGTTTTTCAGTTGAGCAAGTGCGCCACTGCGGGTAGTGGCCCACGTAGTTGTTGGTGTGTGGTTTAGCTCTTGGGCAACTTGGGCATCGATTTCATCTCGCGGATGTTCTAAATAAGCGGGGCCTTCATATTTTTTCGGTGGAGGCAATCGATTTTCTTTATCAAAGTTCCAGGAACCACCCACAGGATCTTTGCCCTCGACCAAAATCCCTAAGCGAATTCGTTGTGCTCTGTAAAAACTCTCCATTAGAAAGCTTTTTTGTTTCTCGGCCCAAAGTTTAAATAGTGGTCTGGGGGTTAGAAAGAAATCATTTTCTACAAACTCCACACCACATTGGGCCAGCTGTGTGGTTTGAGTAAATGAAGAAGGTTCGGCGCACACAATGGATAACTCTTTATATTTTGCCTGAATCATTGCTAGTCCAGCCGTTGTTGTATCGGCCTTAACGTATTCAACCTTAAAGCCTTCGGCTTCTAAATCTTTAGCAAAATGGCGGGCCGATGAGATCAAAAAGAACAAACGCTCTTTGTGCCAATTTCGCCCAGTTGTCATCCGCTTGCTTTCTACAAATGCGATGACATCGGTTTTAGGGTCAGCATCTTTGAGTGCGCCAAATTTGCGGTGCAAGTGATCAAATGGGATATAAATAATGCGGGCCACGGCGCTAATGCTAGGCCTAGAGTTCTTAAGATGCGGCTTTAAAACTGTGGCAGTAGATTAATCAAATGTCATTGGCCATCGTTACCGGCGGATCTCGCGGTTTAGGTTTAGAAGTTGCTAAAGCATTGGTTGCAAAAGGTGATCACGTAGTTTTGGTAGCACGAGATTCCCAGCGATTAGCTGAAGTTTCTGCGCAATTAGGCTGTGATTATCGAGCCGTGGATTTAGCGGATTTAGAGGCTACTAAGAATTGTTTTGCTGAAATTCTGGCAACTTTTGGGACTCCGCAGATTCTTGTTTTAGCCCATGGCGTCATGAGCGAAAAAATGTCAAAGACGCTTCGGACAAATAACGAAGAATGGCGCCGAGTGATGGCGATTAATTTGGATTCAGTTTTTTGCGCAGTAAATGTTTTAGGGGCGCCAATGGCCGAAGCCAGAGATGGTCGCATCATTGTTTTCTCTGCATGTTTAGGTCGAATGTCAGGGCCAGGAAACACCGGCGGACTTGCCCCGTATCGCATCAGTAAATCTGGAGTAAACGCTTTAGTAAGAAATTTGGCGCATGAGACTGGTTTAGGAAACCGCGGATTATTAGTTGATGCAGTGTGCCCAAATCATTCGCGTACCGATATGGGCGGCCCCGATGCGCCGCTTTCTGCCGAAGAAGGTGCACAAACGGCGATTTGGTTAGCTACAAGAGAATTTAAAATAAACGGGGCAAGTGATCAGGAGAAGCTGACCGGGCTTTTGTGGGAAGAGCGCCAAGTAGTTCCCTGGTAGTTATTGGCCTAGTTTGCTCTTTGCGTGTTATAGAAATTACTTAAAAGGTTTGCCGTACTTTTTAATTGCTCACTGGCAAAGTGACCCGGGTCCCAAGCGCAATAGAGCGTAATAGATAGAACATTGTCTCGACCTGGTTTTTTAATTAATAGCGGATGCAAATTAAACCGAGGGTCATCTGAACTTATGCAGACCGCTCGATTTGCTGCTGCCAAAGCTTGTGATGCTTGCGTGGATTGTGTTTCAAAAGCGATATCAACCGATAGTCCAGCTTCAGAAATTGCTTGATCAAATATTCGTCGAACGTTGTGATTGTCATCCACGATGGCTATTGGATATTTTGCAACTTCGGCTAATGAAATCTCTTTGCGGTTAATATTTTTCTTATCTTCAGGAAGCTGTGCCCAAATCGGCGAGTAACCAACAACTACATACTCAAGATGAGATGGGGGAGGGCTACTTCCGACCACTAAATCTGCACGGTACTCGGCTAATTCACGGTAAACGGCGTTGGGTAGAACCTCTCTAATATTTGAAAGTAATCCTTCAGATCCAGAAGATGCGATAAAGGGTGCGATTACATCGGCAACGGTTGTTGGCGGTCCTGCAATTGTTAGGCGCAACATTTCAGAGTGGTCTGTAGTTCGCATTTTTGCTTCAGCTTGTTCTGCACGCGCCAGCAAATCTCTGGCAATGGGTGCAAATGCCGTTGCAGCAGAAGTTGCACTTGCCTTTGCGCCAGAAGTAAAAAATGTGACGCCTAAATCTCGCTCAAGTTTTCTTATTTGGCGCGATAGTGATGGCTGACCTATATGTAGTTCGCGTGCTGCAGCCGAGATCGAACCTTTTTCAAATACTGATAAAAAATAGCCGACTAGTCTCAAATCCATACAGTGAGTATGCCTAATAAGCATAGGAAACGGCAAGCAATATCTATGGACAGGCATACCCCACATCTTTAAACTCACAGCACGCGCCTTAATGAAAACCCTCGTGAGGCCGTTAATTGCTCTGAAGGAGGAAAGCCAATGTCACTTAAATCCAGATTCTCATCGCCGAGAATCCGTTTTATAGCTATTGCAACATCTTCGCTGCTAGCGATTGCATCTTTTGCTGTACCAAATGCTGCACAAGCGGCTTCGGTATTTAAGGTTGCAACATCTGCAGCAGTAACTACGTGGGATCCAATTCAATCTTTTTCTACTGAAGCTTTTTACATGACAAATATCTACGAACCACTTCTGTGGAAAAACCCAGATGGTGTTTCACCAGAATATTCACCAGCGTTAGCAACCTCATGGTCTGCCTCTAAAGATGGAAAGACCTGGACATTTAAGCTTCGCGCCGGCGCAACTTTCCATGATGGCTCACCAGTTAATTCTGCAGCTGTAAAGGCAAGTCTTGAGTCATCAAAGAAAGTTGGTGGCGCAGGATTTATTTGGGATGCGCTAAAGACTGTCGATACTCCAAGTGATGACACTGTTGTGATTAATTTGTCATACGCAGCCCCAATGGACTTGATCGCATCTTCAACATACGGTGCATATATCGTTAATCCAAAAGCACTAGATGCTGTTGCTAAAGATGCCAAGTATTACGAATCTGGCAAAGATGGCGGCTCTGGTCCATACACAATTTCAAGCTACAAAGCCGGAAGTTCTGTTGTCTTGACTGCATATGCAAAGCACTGGGCAGCTACTAAGCCTGCTTACTCAACAATTGATATTTCAATTGTTTCCGATGGAATTACTGCGCAGCAGATGATGACATCTGGTCAAGTGGATTGGGCAACAAATATTCCATTGACAAGCATGACTTCGTTGAAGCGCAATAATAAGTACTCAGTAATTAAGTACAAGTCTCCATTTAATTACGTAGGTTATTTCAATACTTTGCGTGCTCCATTGAATAATCCAAAAGTACGTCAGGCGCTTTCAATGGCGTTGAATTATCGTGAAATAACTGCAGTTGGCGGCCAAGGCTATGCAACTCAAGCTCGTGGTCCAGTACCTGCAGGTATTTATCCTTACGATCCAAACACTCCTCAATACAAAATGGCACGAGCAAAAGCTAAGAGCCTTTTAGCCAGTGCTGGAGTTAAAGATCTGACGATCAAGATTACTTACGCATCAGAAAACTCAGCAGAAGCACGTTTTGTACCGTTGATTAAGGATGCTTTTGAAGCTATCGGCGTAAAGGCTGAAGTTCAGGGAATCCTATTTAACCAACAATGGGCAGCTGCAAAGAAGGATCCTGCTAATGCGCAAGATCTATTCATTGTTAAGTATTGGCCAACATATAGCGATGCCGGTGTAGATAACCTCTGGTCACTCTTCCACAGCAGTGCTAAGCCTTTCTTCAACTTGAGTTATTGGAAGAATGCGGCATACGACAAGTTAATTGATCAAGCTACTGAACTCAGTGGCTCAGATAAAGATGCTGCACAAAAGCTATATAGCCAAGCAATGGTGATTCTTTATAACGAAGCACCAGGGCTTTACCTATATGACGAAGCGCAGGTATCTGTTGTACCTAAGAAATTTAGTATTCCTAAGTACAACATCAACTATCCATTCTCAGCATTCTTTGCTGGAGTGAAGCTTTCCTAACTAGAAATAACGGTTAAATACGAGGGGAGAGCGGGTCGCGCAAGCGGCCCGCTCTCAACCGTTACATACCATTGCCTAAATATCAGAAAAGGGGTGGACGAATGAAAGTTTTACGTAATCGCCTATCTTCTGCGCTTCTGGTGTTATTCGGCGCAAGTTTAATTACTTTTACTTTGGCACGGATTATTCCAAGCGATCCATCACTTGCCTATATAGGTCCAAAGGCAACAGCTGCTGATGCAGCAAAACTTAGAATCACACTTGGTCTTGATCAACCAATTCCGGGGCAGTATTTCAAATACTTACTACAAACTTTCAAAGGCGATTGGGGTTATTCACTTTCTACTAAGCAGCCGATTTTGCAAGAGATTAGAGATCGATTACCCGCAACTTTAGAGTTGATCTTTTTCGCCATAACTTTCGCACTCATCTTCGGAATTGCTCTAGGTGTTTATGCCGCTAAATATCGTGGGAAATTTCAGGACGCAGTTATCCGTGTCCTTGCAATTGCAGGTGTATCAATGCCCGCGTTTTGGTTTGGCCTCTTACTACAGATGTTATTTGCGGGCAGATTAAGTTGGTTTCCGGCAACTGGTCAGTTTGATATCGAACTTAAATACGACCACCCAATTACTAGGATCACTGGATTTCCCTTATTCGATTCGATAATTACGGGCAACTACCATGCCACTTTTAACGGGCTTCACCATATGATTTTGCCGGCGATTACTTTATCTGCCTACTCATTTGGCTTACTGTCCCGAATGGCCCGAGCAAACCTGCTTGAAATTATGAGCCAAGACTATGTCAAGGTGGCTAGGGCATATGGACTGTCAGAGCGCTTAATATTTTTTAAACTCGCTCTTAGAAATGCCTTACCTCCAATTGTTACGGTTACTGGCCTTTCAGCTGCCTATTTAATTACCGGAACTTTTTTTGTAGAGCAGGTTTACAACTGGCCTGGTATCGGAAGTTTTGCAGTGAACTCATTATTGAGCATTGATTACCCAGCAATTATGGGTATTACGTTGGTTGCAGCAATTGGTTATCTTGTTACTAACTTCATTGTTGATCTCATACAAAGCAAAATTGATCCTCGAGTGTGGATGAAATAATGAAACGTTTTCACTCACTTAAATTTCTTTTTCGAGACACCCTGACTTCAATGGCTTCTGTAATCTCATTACTCTTTGTTTTTCTAGCTATTTTTGGCCCTTGGGTTGCCCCATTTCCTAAAGAAGGTAAAGGCAAGGCAAATGTTGACAACAGTTACATCGGACCCGGATGGAAACACCTTTTGGGCACTGATGAACTTGGACGAGATTTACTTAGTCGAATAATCTTTGGTGCACGGCCAGCATTACTCATTGCTCTTGCAGTAGTTGGTTTCGCCGCAATTATTGGAACGTTGTTGGGATTAATTGCGGGCTATCGAGGCGGGTGGCTTGATAACGTGATCATGCGTGTGAGCGAACTTTTCCTTTCATTCCCACCGTTACTACTTTCGTTGGTTGCAGTAACTTTTCTTGGCCCTGGATTAATTAATGCCTTAATCGCACTGATCATTTCTTGGTGGCCTTGGTATGCGCGTTTAATAAGGGTTGAGGCAAGTATCGTAAAATCTAAACCTTATGTAGAAATTTCTGCTGCCATGGGAGTTCCGGATCGCGTAATTATTTTGCGACATATCTTGAGAAACGTAACGACGCCATTAATTGTTCAGATTGCTGCCGATTTAGGAACCGTGATTCTTGCAGCTGGTTCGCTTGCATTCATTGGCTTAGGTGCTCAGCCACCGGCGGCTGATTGGGGTTTGATGGTGGCCCAAGGAAGAAACTTAATTTTTGATCAATGGTGGATTTCTACATTCTCTGGCCTTGCCATATTTCTAGCGGTTTTGGCTTTTAATATTCTTGGTGACGCATTGCGCGATCACTTTGATCCAAGGATTACACGCCAATGACTCGTGTATTGAAAGTATCAAATCTTGAAGTTGATTTCATGGCTGGCACTACTGTGCTTAATACGCCTTTGCGCGGAATCAACATTGAAATTAACTCCGGGCAGACACTTGGAATCGTTGGCGAAACTGGTTGTGGCAAGACTTTAACCGCAACTGCGATTATGGGTTTGCTTCCTAGTACAGCAGTTCAACGCGGCATAATTGAGTTTGCCGAACATGGTCAAGTTAGTACCACTGACATGGCAAACTTGCGTGGATCTGAAATAACCATGATTTTTCAGAATCCACAATCTGCGTTTAATCCAATTTTCACAATTGGGGCCCAACTTCACATGGTGGCCGAGCGCAGAAATATCGCCCGAAACGAAATTGATAGGTTATTAAATCAACGTCTTCTTTCGGTAGGCCTAAATGATGCCAAGCGAGTTTTAAACTCATATCCGCACGAGCTTTCAGGTGGAATGCTTCAACGTTGCATGATTGCGATGGCGTTGATTTCTACACCTAAACTTTTAATCGCAGATGAACCAACTACCGCACTTGATGCCACGATTGGCCATCAAGTTCTTGGACTGATCCGCTCATTGCAAGCACAAGAGGGATTTGCGATGCTTTTTATCTCTCATGATGTAAGCGCAGTTGCAAAGGTCTCTGATGTGATGGCAGTTGTTTATGCCGGGCGGGTTGTAGAAACTGGCCCGACTCAGGATGTCATGAACAATCCGCAGCATCCGTACACACGCGGTTTATTAGGAGCGATTCCAAGTGCGCAAAAAATGCGCGGGGAGTTAACAGCTATCCCAGGAAACGTACCTTCTACTTTACTTGAGATTAAAGGTTGCTCTTTTGCTAAGCGTTGTTCGTTGGCGACTAGTTCTTGTGAACAAGAGCCCCCATTAGTAAGTATCGGCAACCAGGTAGTTGCATGTTGGAAGGCCCAGCCATGAGCAAAAAAGTTATGGAGATTTCGGGAGTTAGTAAAAAGTTCCAGGTGCGAGGAAGCAAAAACTTATTTACTGCAGTAGATGACATCTCGATTGAATTATTTGAAGGTGAAGTTCTTGGAGTAGTTGGTGAATCTGGGTCAGGTAAGAGCACTTTGGCACGTTGTGCATTTGGTATTACTAGCCCAACAAGTGGGTCGGTAAAAATTCTAGATCAAAGCCTGATTGGAAAATCTAGAAAAAAGACCCGCGAACTTAGATCCAACTTAGGTTTTGTTTTTCAGGACCCAGCCGGATCTATTAATCCTCGAATGAGTGTTTATGATGCAATTGCTGAGCCGCTTAAATTACGTGGGGACTCAACGCAAGATATAGACAAGCGAGTGAATTTTCTGATCGACAGAGTTGGACTTGAAACCAAGCAACTCTTGAGAAAATCACATGAATTATCAGGTGGGCAGTGTCAAAGAGTTGCAATTGCTAGAGCGTTAGCGACTAATCCGAAGATAGTTCTATTAGATGAGCCGACTTCGTCTTTGGATTTATCCGTACAGGCCCAGATTTTAAATTTGCTTGAAGAACTTCGCCGTGATTTCAACCTGACCTATTTCATGATTTCGCACAACTTAGATGTCGTGGCGCATTTAAGCGATCGCGTAGCAGTGATGAAAGATGGCAAATTTGTTGAAGTTGGCGCTTCTAGTTCGGTGTTAGCTAACCCTGTGCATCCATTTACCCGAGAGCTAATTTCGGTTTATTCACGAAATCTTGAAATCTCATCCGCGCTTCCAGCAAATTTTGAATTAGATAATTGGCAAGATGGCCCGCTCAATAAGTGGGCATTTCAGAATATTTCCCAGTTTTTACCGGTCCAAGAGATCTCACCTGCCAATAGTCCACTTTCTCTTGCCACTGATTTAGATAGTGAGATTGAAAAACTCACTATTAGTACCTCTGATGGCACCTTCTCCTTTTCTGAATTAATCGAAGAAACCCACACGGACGCACTTGGCGGCCAGTGAAGATCGCCTGCGAGGCGCTGATTGTCGGAAGAACCTTCTTCATATTATTCCTAGCC
>CAINSH010000247.1 GCA_903852955.1 uncultured Actinomycetes bacterium
AAGCAGAAGGCGATTACAACAAGGCGATCGACATTATTCGCGTTAAGGGACTCAAGGGAGTCACAAAGCGTGAAGGTCGCCTAACTTCAAACGGAGCAGTTGTTGCAAAGGTTGAAGGAAATCTTGGCGTGATGCTAGAACTTAACTGCGAAACAGATTTCGTGGCTAAAGGCGAGCGATTCGTTGCACTTGCTGATGAGCTACTTGCTCACTTGCAAAACGCACAGTCTGATTCACTTGAGGCATTTCTTGCTTCAACCATGGCTAACGGCAAAACTGTTCAATCAACAGTCGATGAAGCAAATGCAACGCTTGGTGAAAAAATTGAAGTTCGCCGAATCGCGGTACTTAAAGATTCGCCAGTTGGAATTTATCTTCACCGCACAAGCCCAGATCTACCTCCACAAGTTGGTGTTCTTGTTCAGTTAACTAAGGATGCCGCTGAAGTAGGTAAGGACATTGCGCAGCACATCGCTGCATTCGCACCACAGTTTGTGAACCGTGAAGATGTACCTGCAGAATTGATTGAAAACGAGCGTCGCATCGCTGAAGAAACAGCTCGCGAAGAAGGAAAGCCAGAAGCTTCCCTTATCAAGATCGTTGAAGGTCGAGTTACTGGCTTTGTTAAGGAAGTTTCGCTAATCGAGCAATCTTTTGCTAAAGATGCGAAGAAGACTGTAAAGCAGATCCTCGATGAAGCGGGAACAGCTGTTAAGGCTTTCAATCGCTTCCGCGTGGGTCAATAAGTTCAAAGGCGAAATCGCTTAGAATTTAACTATTCACACTAGAAGTTTAAGGAGCACCCATGCCCGGTACACGAGGAACGTATCGGCGGGTGCTCCTTAAACTTTCTGGAGAAGTTTTTGGTGGAGCTAAAGGCATCGGTGTTGATCCTGATGTTGTGCAAGATATAGCTAAGCAAATTGCAGATGTCGCCCGCAGTGGCGTTCAAGTAGCAATAGTTGTTGGCGGCGGAAACTACTTCCGCGGAGCAGAACTTTCTCAGCGCGGAATGGATCGCTCACGTGCCGACTACATGGGAATGCTCGGAACGGTTATGAACTGTTTGGCACTTCAAGATTTTCTAGAAAAAGAAGGCGTGCAAACGCGTGTTCAAACTGCAATAACTATGGGCCAAGTCGCCGAACCGTACATTCCTCTTCGCGCAATTCGCCATCTTGAAAAAGGTCGCGTAGTTATTTTCGGCGCAGGAGCAGGTATGCCATTTTTTACAACCGATACCGTCTCAGCGCAACGCGCACTTGAAATAGGCGCCGAAGCATTACTTCTAGCAAAAAGTGGCGTTGATGGGGTCTATTCAGCCGATCCAAAGAAAGATAAGTCGGCAACAAAGTTTGATGCAATTTCGTATGATGAAGTATTGAGTAAATCATTAGCAGTGGCAGATGCGGCAGCTTTTGCACTTTGTCGCGAAAATAAACTTCCAATAGTGATCTTTGACTTGATGAAAAATGGAAATATCGCTCGGGCAGTTCGCGGAGAAACAATAGGAACGCTAGTTTCCTAAATTCATTAAATTAAGCGCGTTTTAAGCGGGTAATGTGAAATAGGTCATTTCATATAGAATTACGGACTTAGGAATGCACAAAGGAGATGTCATGGCAGATGTAGCAAGTGCCCTCAAGGACGCTGACACAAAGATGAGCAAAGCGGTCGAAGTTGCAAAAGATGATTTTGCATCGATTCGCACTGGCCGTGCGCACCCTTCAATGTTTAATAAAATTATGGTTGATTACTACGGCACATACACCGCGCTGTCACAGCTTGCATCCATTCAAGTTCCTGAAGCACGTATGGCAACAATCGCACCATTTGATAAAGGCGCTATGGCTAGTATTGAAAAAGCTATCCGCGAATCAGATTTAGGTGTTAACCCAGGCAATGATGGCGTGGTTATTCGTATCAATTTCCCTCAACTAACAGAAGAGCGTCGCAAGGAGTACATCAAGGTCGCCAAGGGCAAGGCCGAGGACTCAAAGATTTCAATGCGAAATATCCGTCGTGCTGCAAAAGAGACGATGGAAAAGATGGAAAAAGATGGCGACATTGGCAAAGATGATTTAGCACGTGGTGAAAAAGAGCTTGAAAAAATTACTTCAGATCACGTGGCAAAGATTGATGAATTGCTCAAGCACAAGGAGGTCGAACTCCTCGAAGTTTAAGGAGTTTGTTTCCGATGTCTGATTTCCAATCGATTAATGATGCCATTAACAAGCGGGCTGGGCGAAAACTCGGGCCGTCTATAGTCGTTTCATTATCGCTGATTGCTCTCATCTGGTTTGCCCTTGCTTATCACCGTGAGATTTTTGCCGTAGTTGTAGCAGTAGCGGTTTTATTTGGTATTCGTGAAATTGTGCGCGCTTTTGGTGCGCGCGATATTTATATCTCAGTTGTCTCCCTTGCAACAGGTGCACTTGGTTTAACGTATGCAACTTGGAACGGTGGAGTTGCAGGGCTGGCAATTGCAACTGCAATCGCAATCCCATTGCTCCTTATCCAACTTTTAACCAAAGGCCCCGAGGGCTTTGTTCAAAGTGCAACGGCTACAACTTTTTCACTTTTATACTTACCATTCTTAGCAGGATTTTTAATTCTGCTTGCCCGTCCAAATAACGGGCTAGAACGAGTGATGACTTTTGTTGTGTTGGTTGGATGTAATGACACATTTGGATATGCCGTGGGAGTTTTGCTGGGCAAGCACCCCTTGGTTCCAACTATTAGTCCAAAGAAAAGCTGGGAAGGCTTAATTGGCTCATTTGTTTTCACTGTTGTCGGTGGCTCACTTTCCTTCGCATATATCTTGTCTATGGATTGGTGGATTGGCGCCGTTGTCGGGCTAATGATTGTTTTTACTGCAACATGCGGTGACTTAATTGAAAGCGCCATGAAGCGTGATTTACAACTAAAAGATATGGGATCGCTTCTTCCTGGCCATGGTGGAATTTTGGATCGACTTGATTCAGTATTGATTTCAGCACCGGCGTTATGGTTAGCGCTAGAGCTTGTGAAGCGTTGGCTATGAGTACGCCGGAGATTAAATTAGTTTTTGATGAGCCAGTTCAAAGGAAAAAAGCCCCAAAACATCTAGCCGATTATTCACC
>CAINSH010000248.1 GCA_903852955.1 uncultured Actinomycetes bacterium
AGTCTCCCCGATATTTTCACCGAACCTTCAGGAACGGGTTTAACGGCGGGCGCGATTGTGGCGTTCGCGCCAGCTTTCACCCATCCTCGATCAACCCAAAATTTCTCACCATATGCATCAGTAAATAAAGTTAGAACTTCAAAACCATATACACCTTCAGAGTATCGGTTCCTTAAAAGAATTTGATTGCTGGAATCAAACACTCCTGTTGTAGTTACAGTTCGCCACTCAGATGCCAAGGGAGTGTTTTTAACTGTTTCAAGTTCAACTGCGGGTAGTGCAATATGTTTTTCAATCATTGAATTTCTAGCATGACGGTCAACGCCGCGGTGGTACTGCCATTGCGCGGCAATAAGGCAAAGCGCAATAAGACCTAGAGCAATAATTGATTTGAGAAATGCATATGGTTCGCGCGCTTGTTTCATGATTAATCTAAAGCGAGTGGTTTTTCTTCAATAATCTGATTATTTCGGGTGATAGTTTCGCGACCTGCATTGGCGATAACGACTGCGAAATAAGGCAATCCAGCTGCGCCGGCCAATGCAACCCAGCGATATGGGCTAGGTAAAACAACGGTCAAGACAAAACAAGCTGTTCGAATCATCATCGAAATGAAATATCTTTTCTGACGAGCAGATTGATCAGCAGTCAGGGCTAAAGGGGCATTAGTGATATCAAAAACTTTCTTCGCTTTAGCCATGAGGAAAGAGTAGTGCTCGGCGCACGGTTGCGCTTCTTTTGATTACCTCGGAGTAACCAGTAAGTTTTACTCCATGAGTTCCTTGGCGCTAGTTACCGGTGGCAATCGTGGAATTGGTCTAGCAATTGCACATTCGTTAAGTAAGGCCGGCCATGATGTAATCGTGACGTACCGTAGCGGCCAAGCACCTGACGGCTTCAAATCGGTTGTGATGGATGTGACCGATACTGAAAGTGTAGATAAGGCCTTTACTCACATTGAAAGCTCATGGGGAATTCCAGAAATCATTGTGGCGAATGCAGGTATCACTAAAGATGGTTTAGTCATGCGCATGAGTGATGAAGATTTTGATTCTGTTATAGATGCAAACTTGACCGGAGCTTTTCGCGTTGCACGCCGTGCTACAAAGGGATTATTGAAGTTAAAAAAAGGCCGCCTTGTATTTGTGGGCTCAGTCGTGGGCGCACTTGGTTCTGCCGGTCAAGTGAATTACTCAGCTTCTAAATCTGGTCTAGTTGGAATGGCGCGATCATTTGCGCGCGAACTTGGAAGCAGATCAATCACAGCGAATGTAGTTGCACCTGGATTTGTCGAAACAGATATGACTGCGACTTTGGATGAAAAGCGTCGTAACGAAATCGCAAGTGCGGTACCTCTTGGTCGGTTTTGTTCAGCAGAAGAAATCGCTGACGTTGTAACGTTCATAGCTTCACCACAAGCAAGCTATATTTCTGGTGCATTGATACCAGTAGATGGCGGATTAGGAATGGGTCACTAACATGGGTCTACTTGATGGAAAGAAAATTTTAGTTACCGGTGTATTAACTGATGGCTCAATCGCTTTTCATATTGCACGACTTGCACAAGAGCAAGGTGCACAAGTGGTTCTCTCTTCTTATGGTCGAGTTCTTTCATTAACGACGCGTATCGCCGGACGCTTACCTGCACCGGCACCAATCATTCAGCTCGATGTTACAAATGCAGAAGATCTAGATGCACTTGAATCACGCATCCGCGAACATTTTCCAGATGGTTTAGATGGTGTGGTGCATTCAATTGGTTTTGCTCCAGAGGCTGCCCTTGGTGGAAACTTTCTCAACACAACATGGGAAGATGTTTCAACGGCCATGCATGTCTCTGCTTATTCGCTTAAGTCATTGACCATGGCAGCGCGTCCATTATTTAATGGAGGTGGATCAGTTGTAGGTCTTGATTTTGATGCATCAGTTGCTTGGCCAAAATATGACTGGATGGGTGTGGCAAAGGCTGCCCTTGAATCTACTTCCAGATACTTAGCACGAGATCTTGGTGCGGAGAATATCCGCGTTAATTTAGTTGCAGCCGGTCCAATC
>CAINSH010000249.1 GCA_903852955.1 uncultured Actinomycetes bacterium
ATTGGATACGGATCCCAGTGCTGGAAACTTGAGGTCACGCCTAACGGCAGTGATTTAAAGGAGCGCTTACTTTCTTCGGCGCTCTTGCCTGTTTGCTTAGAAAATAACTCCCACTCATCTTTTAAGAGTTGGGCTACTCGCTCAGGTGATACTGGAGTAGATGTTGTTGGAACGAATCTAAAAGTTTCTCTGTGGTTAGTTTGTGTAAGCATTTGTAAAACATGTACGGCAAAGGTTTCAGCTTTTGAAACTCGTTTGAGAAGTACTCTCCCGGTTCGGTTTTTAGTCCTTTTGAACTAAGGCTCAAGTATCTCATGCCGTTTTTTATTTGCAACCCCCAAAAAAGGGGGTGTCATGCGGGAAAAAACCTGCTACTTCATAAAAAGTGCGTTTAGCCGTTTGGTTGTAAAAAACAGACCAACAACAATCATGACCACAAAGTAAAGCGCATGCCCGGCTAAGCCAAAGTTAATATGCCCAAGACAAAGTCCACGGACTAAGTCAATCGCATGGGAAAGCGGTAAAAGATTGACCACAAACTGTAACCACTGTGGAAAAACAGTTATTGGATAAAAAGATCCAGAAAATAAAAACATTGGCAATAAAATCATATTAACAATTTCGAGCTGTTGGAATGACTTCATATAAGAAGTAACTGCCATTCCGCACGATGCAAAACCAAATGCAATTAAGACTGCAGCAGGAATTGCAAGTAAACCCCAAGCACTTACAACTAACCCTAGAGGTGCAATCACAACCATAAAAGCGCACGCATATGAGAAGCCACGGATAAGAGCCCAACCAATTTCACCGAGTGCAACGTCTAAGGGACCCATAGATGTTGCCAACATTCCGTGATAAATGCGATCATGATTAAGTTTGAAGAAAACATTCATAGTCGAGTCATAGATTGCGCCATTCATGGCACTTGTTGCAAGAAGTGCAGGGGCGATAAAAGCTGCATATTTAATTGTTTCGCCGCCAACCGCGATTGTTGGAAGTAGCTTTCCAATTCCATAACCAAATGAAAGTAAATAAAGAACAGGTTCTAGAAAGCCTGAAATAACAATCATGTAGGTCGATGATTTAAATGCAATATAACCACGTTCTAGTAATTGCAGAACACGACCTGAATACACACGTTCACCACGTTTACCTGCGCGGGCATCTGCGATAGCTACAGCCATTGGGATAAACATCTACTTGGCCAATCGCTTAGTAAAAATACGCGCTGAGAAGAAAAGTCCCGCGACTAACATGATTCCTAGGAAAATGAAATGCACCCAGACCATTGTCGGTGAAACTTCGTGACCATACGTTAAGTGGCGTCCGAGTTCGGTTGCATGCCATAAGGGTGAGATCCAACCGATCCACTGTAAGAAGAAGGGCATTGAAGTAAGCGGAAAAAAAGTACCTGAAAACATAAATAACGGCATCATTACAAAGCGGCCTAATACGACAAAAAAGATATTTTCATCTTCTAAGCGCCCAGCAAGCGCTTGCATTAATGCGCCGAAAGATGCTCCAGCAAAGATTGCTGTTGGAATTGCCAGCCATGCACGCGGGGAGTTCACTGCGCCGAATAGCCACATGACTATGAAATACAAAACTACTGTGTAAAACGCGCGGAAAAGTGCAGTGAGGAAAACACCATAAGAAATCTGTGTGCCCGTTAAAGGAGTTGAGTTCATTGAATAAAAAGTCTTATGCCACTTAAAACCTTCCAGAGTTGGAAAAACTGTTTCATCCATCGTTCCTTGAATTGCAGCTTGTGCAAGAAGGGCTGGTGCTAAGAAAGTTAAGTATTTAACGCCATCAACACCGGCAGAACCAACGCTTTTATCAATTAGTCCGCCGAGACCAATACCGACTGAAATTAAGTACAAAACTGGATTAGCAATTGCAATTCCAAGGATCATCCAGATCCACTTCATCATTTGTCGAATTCTTGCCTGTGCAACATAGATCGCACCACGTGATTGAACTTTGGCGGCATCTACTAGGACTAGCGAACCCTGTCTGATATTAATAATGCTCATTATTCGATCAGAGTTCTTCCGGTAAGTCGCAAGAAAACATCTTCGAGAGATGATCTACGTACAAGGGATGTTTTTGGATGAAGATTGGCGGCATAAACTCTTTCAAGCAACTCTTCGCCATCTTCGGTGTACATAAGTACACGGTCCGGGAGTTCTTCAATTCGTTCGCACATGCTGCGCAGTTGATCAGCCACAGCCTGATTACGATCAGAACCAAATCGAAGTTCAAGGACTTCTTTGGATGAGTAATCCTTAATAAGTGTTGCAGGACTACCTTCGGCCATGATTGAACCCTTGTCCATAACAATCAAACGGTCGCAAAGTTGTTCAGCTTCATCCATAAAGTGAGTTGTGATGAGCAAAGTAACGCCTTGTTCTTTAAGGCGGAATAAGCGATCCCATAAAATATGTCGAGCTTGTGGATCTAAACCAGTAGTTGGTTCATCCAACATAAGAATTTCAGGTTCACTAACAAGTGCGCGTGCGATTGTTAAGCGGCGCTTCATTCCACCGCTTAAGTTTTCAACTTTGGCATCACGCTTTTCTTCTAGTTGAGCAAAAGCTAAAAGCTCTTCAACTTTTTGCTTTACAAACTTACGGGGTAAGCCAAAATAGCGGCCATAGATGTAGAGGTTTTCGGTAACGCTTAGCTGCATGTCCAAATTATCTTGTTGAGGAACAACGCCAAGGTGTGCGCGAATCTGCGGACCATTTATTTCTGGGTCTTTGCCCAGAATCGAAATCGTGCCCGAAGTTCGTTGCGAGGTGGCCCCAATAATGCGCATGGCAGTTGATTTACCTGCCCCGTTGGGCCCAAGAAAACCAAAGGACTCACCCTTATAGACATCGAAATCGATGCCGTTTACAGCGGTGAAATCGCCGAATTTCTTGGTCAACCCACGTGCAGAAATAAGCGGAGTAGACATGTTCAAATCTTACATGAGTATAGTTCTGCTACGTGCGCTTCATAAATAACCCAACTCACGATCTCACCTATGACGATGTATTCATGGTGCCAAGTGCTTCAGAACTTTCAAGTCGAATGGATGTTGATTTAACTTCCCCCGATGGTTCTGGGACAACAATCCCTTTAGTTGTTGCAAACATGACAGCTATTTCAGGACGGCGTATGGCAGAAACAATTGCACGTCGCGGAGGAATTGCAGTTATTCCTCAAGATATTCCTCATGCTGTTGTCGATAACGTTATTAAATGGGTAAAAACCCGTCACACATTTTTTGATACACCTATAACTTTAAATCCTCATCAGACTGTTGCAGATGCAGTCTCGCTTTTACATAAGCGCGCACATGGAGCAATAGTAATTGTTGATGGCGGAAAACCTATAGGAATTGTTACAGAAGAAGATACAAAAAGCGTGGACCGCTTTACACAATTGAATCAAGTCATGAGCAAAGAGCTAATCACCATGTCTGATGACTTAGATGCCCGAGCTGCTTTTGAATTTCTAAATTATCACCGCCATAAATTAGCTCCAGTTGTTTCTAAGAATGGTGAGTTAGTCGGAATCATGACGCGTATCGGTGCATTGCGCGGAACGCTTTACACCCCTGCAATAGATTCCAACAACCGCTTGCGTATCGCAGCAGCAGTTGGAATTAATGGTGACGTAGCAGCCAAAGCAGCAGCACTGGTTGAATCAGGAGCCGACGTTCTAGTCGTTGATACAGCACACGGTCACCAAAAGAAGATGATTGATGCGCTACATGCAATCAAAGCTTTAAACCTTAAAGTTCCTGTAGTTGCCGGAAACGTAGTTACTGCCGATGGCGTTCGAGATCTTGTCGAAGCCGGCGCAACAATTATTAAAGTTGGCGTAGGCCCTGGAGCAATGTGCACTACACGCATGCAGACAGGCGTTGGGCGCCCACAATTTTCAGCAGTACTGGAATGTGCAACAGAGGCTAAGAAGTTAGGTGCACACGTGTGGGCAGATGGCGGTGTTCGTCACCCGCGCGATGTTGCGCTCGCTTTAGCTGCAGGTGCATCACAAGTGATGATTGGCTCTTGGTTTGCAGGTACTTATGAATCACCCGGAGACCTACAAAGTGATGTAAATGGCCGATTATTTAAAGAATCTTTTGGAATGGCATCAGCACGTGCAGTTGCCGCACGCACATCGGGTGAAGATGCATTTGATCGTGCACGTAAATCACTATTTGAAGAGGGAATCTCAACTTCTCGCATGTACTTAAATCCAGCACGACCTGGAGTTGAAGATTTGCTAGATGAAATTATCGCCGGACTTCGATCTTCATGTACATACGCCGGTGCACGGAACCTCGACGAGTTTGCAGAGCGCGCAGTAGTTGGAATTCAATCTTCTGCCGGTTACGCCGAAGGCCGCCCGCTGCATTCTTCTTGGGGTAACTAGTTTTAGAATCTGCCACCAGTTGTAGAGTCCTGGCTCAATCGTTGCGACAGATAAATTGGAACAACGGATAAGACAACAAGCGTTGCAGCAACCACGTTAACAATTGGAGCCTGATTCGGCCTAAATAAGTTGTTATAAATCCAGATAGGTAGTGTTTGAATTCCAGGGCCCGCTGTAAATGTCGTAACGACGATTTCGTCAAATGAAAGACCAAATGCTAATAAGCCACCGGCAAACAAAGCTGATGCAAGATTAGGCAGAGTTATTAACCGAAAAGTTGTAATTCCATTTGCACCTAAATCCATGGAAGCTTCTTGAAGGTTAGTTCCCATACGTCGCAAGCGTGCGATGGCATTGTTATAAACAATCACAATGCAAAAAGTTGCATGGCCAATAACAACTGTAAGTAACCCCGTCGACATACCTAATTGCTTAGTAAATGCATTATTAAGGGCGATGCCGGTGACTACTCCAGGGAGTGAGATTGGCAAAACAACTAGTAGTGAAATTACTTCGCGTCCAAAGAACTGATATCGACTTACTGCAAAAGCCAAACAAGTTCCTAGAACGAGTGCAATCGCGGTAGCTGAAAGCCCAGCAAAAATACTCCACTTAAGCGCTTCTCTAACGCCAGTGTTTTCTAGCGCTTTTGTCCACCAGATTGTCGTGAACCGAGAAGGTGGCCAAGAAAAGGTTTTACTTGCATTAAATGAGTTAATAACCACAACACTCAAAGGTATGTAGATAAATGCCAGACCTACGCCTAGCAAGGCCGCCAAAAACATTCGGGCATTTCTAGAAATTGTCATTACATGCTCGCTAACGCACCAGTACGGCGGACCAAATATAAGTACAAAGCCATGATGGTGACTGGAATCGTTGCAATTGTTGCAGCAAACGGTAAGTTGATACTGAAGTTTTGATAAACAACATTGCCCAACATTTGTAACTTGCCACCAATAATCTGAGCTGTTATGTAATCACCTAAACTGAGTGAAAAAGTAAACATTGATCCAGCTACTAAACTTGGAAAAATTAAAGGAAGAATCACTTTTCTAAAAGTATAGAAATTGTGCGCCCCTAAATCACCGGACGCATCCAGTAAGTTATTTGGTAAACGCTCAAGCCCTGCATAGATTGGCAAGATCATGTAAGGAAGCCATAGGTAAGAAAGCCCGATAATGATTGCAGGTCCACCGAATCCAGGTGAGTGGATACCAATTGGCTTTAATAGCCAATCTAAAACACCGTTTCCAGGTTCTAACATTGTTCGCCATGCATAGATTTTTACTAAATAAGAAGCCCACAATGGGGTTAAAACAAGTGCCACCAAAATCTTTTGTGTCTTAGGACGAGCAATTTTGGCCATATAGAAAGCCATTGGAATCGCCAAAACTGTGCAAAAAAATGTAACGCTTATTGCAATTCCTAAAGTTCGCAAAACCACATTTTTATACGCGGCATCGGTGAGCATGTCTTGAAAGTTTCCAAAGTTGAACTGTTGAATAACATTTCCAGTAAAGCTATCTATCGTAAAGAAAGCTGTGACTAAAAGCATTGCTAGTGCGCCTAAATAGGCAACTACAAGCCATAGAACAGGGGCGGTTAAAAGTGCAGTAAGTCGCATGCGCGGCTTCTTATGCATATACGTTGATAAAGAATGCAACACCGCGACTCCTTTCTAATAAAGAAAACCGGGCGTGGGAATTAACCCACGCCCGGTTTATTACTTATGAATTACGCAAGCTGGACCAAGCTTTAACCCATTCAGCGTAAGGAACACACTTAACATCAGTACGTCCATCAAGACATGTTTCTGTCGCTGTATTCCAGTAGTAAACATCTTCCCAGTAAGCATCATCTGCAGCATGGAAAGTTGCACAGTGGTTCTTATCAGCAGTTAGATCACAAGACTTTGCGTTAGATGGAGCTTCTCCAAACCACTCTGCAACTGCAGCATTTGCTGCAGGTGATGCAATGTGATTCATCC
>CAINSH010000250.1 GCA_903852955.1 uncultured Actinomycetes bacterium
ACATCAATCATGCGATTAATTGCATTAACTCCACCGCCACCAATACCAACAACTTTGATGACTGCTAAGTAATTCTGCGGTGAAGCCACTTGTATCCTCCTTGAGAACTATAAACCTCTAGTTGAGCCTTATAATTCAACGTTTTTCGATAAGGCGAACTTAAAGTGCACGAGCCTTTTAATCAAAGACTGACATGAAATATTTATTGTGTCGTCAGTTTTATTTATTCAACGATTGGCGCATGTGGCGCCGAAAGATCGATGCGAACTACTTTTGAATTTTCGGCCCGTTCCAATAAAGCCTTATAAACCGCTACTTTCAAAGTATTTTCTGTAGGGGTTCCCCACCGAATCTGGATCAGACGTTGGCCATAGTTTATTTCAAGTTCATAGGATCCTGAAGGATTTACTTTCACAGTCAGCAACACCACTTTAAGCTCTTCGGGAAGTTTTGAAATGAACTTTGCACCTGCAGCAGCTTCTTTGGCGGTGGCGGCTTGAATAGTTGGCAGAGGTTTTGGTGCGCTCGGTTGTGTGGTTATTGCTTTTCCTGACATGTCAATTATTTGACCATTAAAAACGGCGACTGGAATTCTAGAAGTAATCTGAATTGTCACTTTTCCAGTCCTCCAATCGCGTGAAACTTTTGCACTTTCTACAAAATCAATTTTTTCGTATTTGCCAGCAACTAAACGCGGTTCGATTCGCGCCAATTTTTCACCGATGTTAACAAAGTTTGGAAGTTGCAGAGTTGTTCCTTGAATCTCTACAGCACTAACCGTAAATAAAGTCGACCAACCTAGCGCGTAGGAAGAGCCAGCAAGGATTAAGACCACAGCAATTGCGATTAGGCGTCTTTTTTTCATTTAACCGAAACGCCGACTTAAGCCTTCAACGATTATGGGAGCCAACGAACTCACATCTCCGGCACCCAAAGTGATAATGACATCTTGAGGCTGCGCCAAATCCACAACCGAATCAGTTACTTCGACAAAATTTGGGATGTACTCACCATGGTCCATGGCATCAGTAATCATTTTTGAAGTAACTCCGGCGATAGGTTTTTCACTGGCCGCATATACTTCAAGAACAATTGCGCGATCTGCCAAATCTAAGGTTCGGGCAAATTCTTTATAGAACGCTTGAGTTCTGGAGAATCTATGTGGCTGAAAAATTACAATCAATCTTCCCTGTCCGGCAAATCTTCTTGCCGCTGTGAGTGTTACTTCAATTTCAGTTGGGTGGTGACCATAATCATCAATGACGCGAACACCGTGAACCGTTCCCTTAAGTTCAAAGCGCCGGCCTGTACCGCGGAATATAGATAGACCGGTCAAGAGTTCTATTGGGCTAAAACCAAGATTTAATCCAGTTGCCAGAACCGCTGCGGCATTAAGTAAGTTGTGATGGCCAGGAACTTGCAGTTCAATGTGGCCAACTACTTTTCCCCGCCAAATTGCGCGAGCTCTAGAACCCATAGCCTCCAATTCGATAGAATCGAGAGTTAAATCGCAGTTATCGCTAGTCCCATATGAGACTAATGCGCAGTTAGTAGTTTTTAGAGCTAGAGCTTTTGCACCCGCATCGTCGTGGCAGTAGGTCAAGAAGCCATCACTATGAATCGATGATACAAAATCTCCAAAGGCGTCAAAAACTGATTCTGGCGTAGCGAAAAAATCTACGTGATCATGCTCAACATTTGTAATGATCGCCGCAAACGGATGATATTCAACGAATGAGCCATCGGATTCATCGGCTTCAGCAACGAAGATTTCTCCGGTGCCTCGGTGAGCGTTAGAGCCTGAAGCGGTAATTGTTCCACCGATAGCAAAAGATGGATCGGCTCCGCACGCTTGCAATGCAACTGCCAACATCGATGATGTAGTTGTTTTACCATGGGTTCCGGCAACTGCAATGCTTTTGGACTCTGACATTAAAATCGACAGCGCTGAAGCACGCGTCAGCATTGGAAGTGAGAGTTCTTGCGAACGAATCATTTCAGGATTACTTTTGGCGATTGCAGTTGAGTAAACAACTAAATCTGCGCCATCGACATTCTGTGTCGAATGTGTTGTTGCAATAGTTGCCCCAAGTGCCTGCAAAGCTTTAACCACTGAAGAATCTTTGGCATCTGAACCACTAACGCTAATTGAATGCGAGAGAGCAATACGAGCTAAACCACTCATGCCAGCGCCACCGATGCCAATGAAGTGAACTCGTTTACCAACTAATGATTTCAAAGTTATTGTGTTCATCCCACCTCCAGAGCATGAGCTCCAAGGGATGCAATCTTTTGGCCAGCTTGGGCATCAATGTGTGAGCCTGCAATTGGCGCTTGGGAAGCGGCAAGTAAGAGCGAGTCAATTGAATTTGCAAGAAATTCTGGGGTAAAACTTTGCTGCATAACTATCTGTGCGCGAGCATCGCTTACCAAACTTTGAGCATTATGGAACTGCTCCCCGTTTCCAATTGGTAGTGGCACAAAAACAGCGTAGCGACCCAAAGCTCTAAATTCACTACACGTCACCGCACCACTTCGCGCAATGATTAAATCGCTAGCTAAATATGCATCAGCCATGTCGTGAACATAGGCAACAGGACGATATGAATCTGTTGCTTCAGGTAACATATTTTGCTGACCAACTGAATGTAATATCGAAATATTTCGCGCAGCAAATGCAGGAAGCGCTTGGGCAATAACTGCATTAATTGCTGCTGAACCCTGCGAACCACCCATCACAAATATCAATGGTTTACCTGGATCAAAACCTAAACGCGCTTTTGCCTCTTTTCGCGCTAGCGCCCAGTCTTTTTCAGCTTCGGTAAGGGCAGCGGCTACATCGCTTCGAAGTGGCAATCCAGTTATGAGCGCTTTTTGAAAAGCTCCAGAATCTACTTCATTGGCAACGGCTAAGTGTGGTGTGAACAGTGCGCCTAATCGATTAGCCCAGCCAGGTTTTGCATTTGCCTCGTGAATCACAATTGCAACGCCAGAAATTTTAGCCGCAATGTACGCGGGTGCACTTACATACCCACCAAAGCCGATAAGTAAATCGCTGCCTTTGAGAATCTTCTTGCACTCTTTGATTGAAGTAAGAAGGTTCTTTGGAATTGCAAACCAAGACATTGATGGTCTTCTTGAAATAGAAACCTTCTCAATATTTTTTAAAGTAAATCCTGCAGCTGGCACTAACGTATTTTCAAGCCCAAGCTTTGTTCCTAAAAAAACGATGTGATCCTCGGGGTGTTCGGATTGCCAAACACGAGCTACAGCCAACGCTGGTTCAATGTGGCCAGCGGTGCCACCGCCGGCTAAAACTATCGAAGCCATCTAGGAATTCCTGTTTTTGCTAGCTCGCTATAAATCGCGGGGTCACGTCTAGCTGCGCCGATAACAAAGGCGATACCCATATACGTTGCGATCAAAGCCGAACCTCCATATGAAAGCAATGGCAAAGTTACACCTACAACAGGAAGCACACTGATAGCTGAACCGATGTTGAGAAAAGTTTGGACGCCAATCCAACAACCAACACCTGAACACACATACCGAACCATCGGATCTTGTGCCCGCACAGCAATTCTAAAAATCGAAAGTAACAAAATTGAAAGAAGTACTAATACTGCAAGCGTGCCAAATAAACCAAGTTCTTCACCAATTACTGAGAGGATAAAATCTGTATGAGCTTCAGGAAGATTTCCCCATTTTTGTCTACTTGCACCTAACCCCACACCAAATAGTCCGCCACTTGCAAGTCCCAAGAGGCTGTGGGCAGGTTGCCAGCCAACTGATTTATATTGCTCGACTGCAAATGGATCTAAAAATACTGATAACCGCGCCACTCGATAAGGCGCAGTCAAAATCAGAGCTGCAATTGCAGCAAAACCTAGCGCAGTGATTCCGGCGAATATTCTTAGCTGCACACCTGAAACCCACAACAAACCGGCAAGAATAAATGCGAAAACAGAAGCAGTACCTAAATCTTTTCCGTAAAGAACAAGAAGAATACAAAGTATAAAAGCTGGTGCAATTAGTTTCAGAACGTTCGCTTGAATTTCTCCAGCGCGCTCGTGTTTAGCAAGAGTTGCTCCTGCCCATAAAATCATTAAAAACTTTGCTATTTCACTTGGTTGAATATCTACAAAACCCAGAGAAATCCAATTGTGATTTCCATTTACGCTTTTGCCTATGCCAGGTATCTGAACGATTATGAGTAGCAAAAGTGAAATTCTTACACCTAACTTTGACAGATGCTTCCAGCGCGCTAGAGATAAACGAGACAGAACCCAAGCCATCGGTAATGAGAGAGCAAGGAAAATAAACTGGCGTAATAAGATTGCCCAAACCGTTCCTTTATTTTCCAGAGAATAAATCGAAGAAGCTGAAAAAACCATAACAAGACCAAAAATGCTCAGGGCTAAAGTGCTGCCGATAAGCATGTAATAGAGATTGATAGGTCGAGAGAAAGTGTTTTTCCTATTTTCAGTCTTCATGTGAAACCACTTTCTTAACGGCTAATGCGAACCGATCTCCACGATCTGCATAAGATTTAAATTGATCCATTGATGCACATGCCGGTGCTAGCAGCACAGTGTCTCCTGAAGTTGCAATGCTTAACGCTTGAGTGACCACTTTCTCCATTAACTCTTGCGAATCAGTGCCATCAAAAAGAAATCTTGGAACTTCTGGGCAAAATTTAATCAACGCTTTTTCAATTAGATCACGGTCAGTACCAATTAAAATCGCAGCTTTAATTCGCTTATTGGTTTTTTCAATCAATGACTCCATGTCCGCACCTTTTGCCAATCCCCCCGCAATCCAAATGACTGATTCATGCGATAGCAGTGATGCAGTGGCAGCATGGGGATTTGTGGCTTTTGAGTCATCAACCCACGTAATTGAATTCGCTTCAAAAACCGTTTCAATGCGATGTCGCCCTGGACGAAATTCTTGAATTGCGTCACGAATATCCTCATGGGAAATTCCAACTGCGCGCGCAAGCCCTGCCGCAGCTAACGTATTTGAAACATTATGTGGAATTGTCGGTTTAACTTCGGCAAGTTCGGCAAAGACTGCAGCTTCTTGTGGATCGGCAACAAATGCTCGATCTACTAAGAGCTCTTCGACTAATCCAAGTTCTCCGGGAGCCGGAGTATCAAGAGAGTAGAAAACTTTTCTGCCCCGCCACTGGCTAGTTCTTGTCACTATTTCACCATCTTGTGCGTTAAGAATCGCAGTAGTTGAACGCTCAAGTAAAGTTAACTTTGCTTTTGCGTACTCATCAAAGCTGCCATGCCAGTCAATGTGATCGTCAGCAATGTTTAATACTGCACTTGCAACAAACTGGGCTTGATTTGACCAATGTAGTTGAAAAGAAGAAAGTTCTAGGACTAACACCTCATAAGCTTCTGGGCGATCAACTGCGTCAATCACAGTGTCACCAACATTTCCGCAAGCAACTGCTTTGATTCCGCCTTTTTGTAAAATCGCTGCGACTAATTCAACTGTAGATGTTTTGCCATTTGTTCCCGTGACCGCTAACCAGCGTTGGCCTGGTGCTCTTTCACCACGAATTTGCCACGCTAGATCAATTTCGTTGAGAATCTCTAACTCGCCTTCACGTGCGGCAATAATGAGCGGGTGGCTCGGTTTCCAACCTGGTGAAACGACAATTTTGTCAAAATCTGAAATTACAATTTCACTTGGAGTCAAAATTACAAATTCACTTGCCGCGCTTGAATTCGCATCTGCAATAACAATGTGTGCACCACGCTCAGTTAATGAACGCGCTACCGCATTGCCAGTAACTCCCGCACCTAGAATAAGAATTCGCTGCGATTGAAAAGTGATAGGCATAAAACTACTTAACGACCCACTGGGCATAAAATAAACCAAGTCCACCAGCCACACTGAGTCCGGCAATAATCCAGAAACGAATTACGACTGTAATTTCGGCCCAGCCTTTGAGTTCAAAGTGATGATGAAGCGGTGCCATTCTAAATACGCGCTTGCCTCCGCTGATTTTGAAGTACAACGTTTGAATAACAACTGACATAGTGACAATTACAAACAAGCCACCTAGCGGAATGAGTAAAAGTTCGACTCGAAGTGTTGTTGCAAAGCCAGCAATTGCTGCACCTAGAGCAAGTGAGCCGGTGTCACCCATGATTATTTTGGCTGGTGCGGTATTCCACCACAGAAAACCCGTACAACCACCAGCAAAAGCTGCTGCTAGAACTGCAAGGTCAAGTGGATCTCGAACTTGGTAGCAATTTGTAGGCACAAACACACCAATTGCACAGCTCTGACCAAACTCCCACACTCCGATGAGGACAAAGGCCAGAAAAGTCATAATCGTTGCACCAGTAGCTAGTCCATCTAGTCCGTCAGTCAAATTGACTCCATTGCTTGCTGACATAACCATCACAATTACAAAGATGATGACAAGAGCCGAACCTAGAAAAATCGTTGTTTCACGCACACCGGATAAATAACTAGAAATAGGGGTCAGTTGATTTGAATCAGCAAACTGCAAACCTAAATACCCAAAAACACCAGCGAGAACTGCTTGCGCAAGGAGCTTATAACGTCCCTTTAATCCCGAAGAGTTTTGTCGCGAAACTTTTAGCCAATCATCAAGAAAACCAACACATCCAAGACCAATTACTAAGCCGATTACTAAAATAGCTGAAACGGTCATGCCGTTTCCAGTTACAAGGTGAGCAACAACATAACCAACGATTGCAGCAACAATGAAAATGACCCCACCCATAGTTGGTGTGCCATGTTTTGTTTTATGTGTAGATGGTCCATCGTCTCTGATAATTTGGCCATATCCGCGAGATGCCAAGATACGGATTAATCCTTTGGTTCCAAAGAGCGCAAATGCTAAAGCGACGGCACCGGCAATTAAAATCTGTCTCATTCGGTGATTTCGCCTCTCTCTTTCCAAGCTTGCTCGATTGATGCTGCAAGAATTTCAAAGCTTTCAGAACGCGAAGCCTTAACTAAAACCACATCACCTGGCGCGAAGTACTTAACTAAATCAATCGCAGATTCAAAATCGCTTCTGTGATGGATGGTCATCGAACCTTCTGGCGTTCCATATTCAGGGGCATTAATTTCAACTAAGTGATCAATGCCTAATTCAACTGCAAGGTCAGCGATTGCGGCGCTTTCTTGGGCTTGTGACTCGCCGAGTTCATGCATCTTTCCTAAAAATGCCCAGGCCGCTCCCCCACGTTCTTGTGCAAAAAGCGCTAATGACCGCAGCGCCGCTGCCATCGATGCGGGGTTAGCGTTGTATGAGTCATTAATAATGAGTAAGTCTCCAACTTCATGAAGCTCCATTCGCCATTTGCTTGAAATTTGCGCAGTTGAAAGTGAACTTGCAATTAATTCAAGGGGTAAAGCAAGTGCTGTACCTACGGCTGCAACTGCTAAAGCATTCGAGACTTGGTGGGCCCCAACTGTTCGCATTCCAACTGCGTCGCGGCCTGCTGGGGTTACTAAATCAAAGTGCGGTCTACCCTCACGCATCTCTATATCTGTTGCCCGGACTTCATAATCTGGACCTTCGCCAAAGAAAATCACTTGCCCATCATGGAGTTTTGACATGGCTGGGGTGAATTGATCATAAGTGCCCAGAATTGCGATTGCATTCTTATCCAGTGAAGCAATCAGTTCACCCTTAGTTTGTGCAATCGCTTCTTGCGAACCAAATTCACCTAAGTGCGCAGTTCCAACAGTTAGTACAACCCCGATATTAGGTTTTGCAATCTCACACAAACGCGC
>CAINSH010000251.1 GCA_903852955.1 uncultured Actinomycetes bacterium
CTCGTTGAATTTCTACAGGGCAAAGGTCATGACGTGAAAGATCACGGTCCTCATGAATTTGACGCCCTAGATGATTATCCAGATTTTTGTATCCCGGCTGCCATTGCAACCGTTGCTGACCCGTGTTCACTAGGAATTGTTTTAGGCGGTTCGGGTAATGGCGAACAAATTGCTGCAAATAAAGTTAAAGGTGTGCGTGCAGCGTTAGCTTGGAGCGTGGAAACTGCGAAATTAGCTAAAGAACATAACAATGCAAATGTAGTTGGAATCGGTGGGCGCATGCATTCAATCGATGAATGTAAAGCGATTATCGATGCGTTTATAGAAACGCCTTTTTCAAATGATGAGCGACATATTCGCCGCATCAACAAGATTTCTACTTACGAAAATACATCAAATCTGTAACTTGGTGATCTTTATCGATCCCCTGTCCTTCAAATCTAGTGACCGGACGTGATTCAGGTTTATCGATCACTCCCCCGCTAAATAAAACTGATGCAGCAAAAACATCCTTAATGCTTTCGGCATATGGAACCCAGTCTGTAGCTATATGTATATATCCATCCTTTTTTAACTTTGGATGAATTAACTCTAAAAAGCCTTGGTTAACAATCCGGCGTTTGTTGTGTTTCTTCTTTGGCCAGGGATCTGGAAAATACAGATGAATCGCATCAAGTGATTCATCTTCAAACATGTACGGCAAAACAACATGTACGTCGTCTTCAATAACTCGAAGATTCTTCAAGTCATTTTCAATAATGCGAGCTAGCAATTTTCCAATTCCTGGTGGATGTACATCAACGGCGATATAGCCATTGTTAGGGTGATTTTTTGCAATGATTGCAGTGGCTTCCCCCATACCGAAGCCGATTTCCATAATGATTTTTTCCGATGTGGGGAAAATCTCATGAAGATTTATTTTCTTAGTTTCGACAGCAATTCCATAGATAGCCTGCAGCGCATTTTTTGCCTCACGTTGGGCCTCGGTAATACGAGATCCACGGATGCTGTAGCTGCGTACCGATGGGCGTTCCATGGGCCAACTCTGTCATGGTTTGATTAGTACCTACAAAAGGAGCAACAAGTGCCAGGATTGAATTTGAGCCGTGCTGAAGCTAAAGAGCGTGCGGACCATCTTTATGTAAATAGCTATAACGTCACTCTCGATGTGACTAAGGGCGAAGAAACCTTTTATTCAAAGTCAGAGGTTTCCTTTACATGTAACAAGCCTGGGTATTCAACCTTTATTGATGCTGTTGGTCGCACAGTTATTAGCGCAACCCTTAATGGTGTGGCCGTTGATACTTCTGACTTTGATGGCGAAAGTATCTTTTTAACTAATCTTGCCGCTGAAAATAACTTAGTAATTGAAATTGAAGCCGAATATTCAAATTCCGGAGAAGGTTTACAACGCTCAGTGGACCCATCTGACAAAGAGGTTTATCTGTATTCCCAGGGCGAAACTGCGCACATTCGCAACATGTTCCCTTGTTTTGACCAGCCATCACTTAAGGCAACTTTTACTCTAACTGTTACAACGCCTGGGCATTGGGAAGCTGTTTCAAATAACCCAGTCGAAAGTAAAGTGGCTAAAGGCGACCTTGTTGAATGGAAGTTTAAAACTACTCCGCGCATTGCTACTTATTTAGACGCGCTTATTGCCGGGCCGTATTCACATGTCCATGATGTATATAAAGGTGAAAAAGAGATTCCACTTGGAATCTACTGCCGCAAATCAATGTTGCAATATCTAGATCCAGAAAATATCTTTGAAATTACCAAGCAGGGTTTTGAGTACTTTGAGAAGGTATTCGGTCTTGCTTATCCATTTGAAAAATATGATCAAATCGCAGTTGTTGACTTCAACTTTGGTGCAATGGAAAACGCTGGCGCAGTAACTTTCCGCGAAGATGTTCTTGTCTTCCGCAGCCATATGCCAGAAAAAGCCTATTTGTCTCGCGCCAACACAATTCTGCACGAAATGGCGCACATGTGGTTTGGTGACATGGTCACAATGTCGTGGTGGGATGACCTATGGCTCAACGAATCTTTTGCAGAATGGTCTTCATATCTAGCTCTTGCTGAAGCAACGCGCTTCAAAGGTGCATGGTCAGAATTTAATGCGGCCCGTAAGAATTGGGCTTATCGCCAAGATCAACTTTCTTCTACTCACCCAATTATCGCCGACATGGTCGATATGGAAGCCGTTAACGCTAACTTTGATGGAATCACGTATGCAAAAGGTGCATCTGTTTTACACCAGCTAGTTGCACACGTAGGTCGTCCACAATTTATTGAAGGTTTGCAGAAATACTTTGCAAAGCACGCCTGGGGTAATACAACGCTTAATGATTTACTCGTTGAACTTGAAGCTGCAAGTGGTCGTAAATTAGATACGTGGGTTAACACCTGGTTACAAACTGCCGGCGTGAATACTTTGCGTCCAGCACTTGAAATCGAAGGTGATTCATACAAGAGCATTTCAATCACTCAAGAAGCACCGCTAGTTCCAGAAGGTTCGAAAGAGCTTCGCCCGCACCGATTGGCAATAGGTCTGTATGACATTGCTGGTGATGCATTGGTTCTTCGTAAATCCGTTGAACTTGATGTAACCGGAGCAAAAACGCTCGTTGCTGAACTTGCTGGCGAAAAGTTGGCCGATCTAGTACTTATCAATGATCGCGATCTTTCTTACGCCAAACTCCGCTTTGATGAGCGCTCAATTGCAACGCTAAAGTCGCATTTAGGAAAGCTTGATGATGCATTGGCTCGCGCTTTGTGTTGGGCATACACCTGGGACATGCACCGCGATGCCGAGATTTCATCGGCAGATTTCATTGAGGTCGCCTTGTCGGGCCTTGCCGGTGAAACCGATGATGCAATTGTAAATATTGTTATTGCTCAACTTGGAACTTCAGTCGAAGCGTATGCAACCGATGCTAATCGCCATAAGTATCGCGAAAAATTAGCTAATGGTTTCTGGGAGCTAACTTCAAAGAGCGCTCCTGGTAGCGACTTACAACTGCTTTATTCACGTGCTTTCGCCGCTAATGCCCACACCGAAGATCAGATTCAAAAAGTACGTGGTCTGCTTGAAGGTTCGGCGCAAGGACTTAAAATCGATGCTGACCTGCGTTGGTATTTCTTAATTTCCTTAACTGAACGCGGTGCAACAACTAAGCAAGAGTTAGAAGCAGAGTTAGCTAAAGACAACACAACTTCGGGAAATCTTTTCTTTGAAACTGCTACCGCTGCTGCACCTAATGCCGAAGCCAAGGCTTATGCCTTCAATAAAGTTATGGATACCCATGTTGCAACTTCAGTTCGGTCGGCCTTAGTTGCAGGTTTCCAGCGCCCAATTCAGCGCCATATTCTTGAATCCTTTGTGGACCTTTACTTTGAAAATCTTCTCAGCCAGTGGAAATCAAAATCTTATGAAATCGCAGCCAAATACGTAACCGGTTTGTATCCATCGTGGGTGCTAACGCAGAAAGTTATGGATAAGACTAATTCTTGGCTTTCAGGTGAAGGTAAAGATGCACCGGCTGTATTGCGCAAACTAGTTAAAGAATCTCAAGACGGACTTATTCGTGCATTGAAAGTTCAGAAGTTAGATATTTAATTAATTGAATTAATTGAAGATTCTGAACTTTCTTTTCGGGGCGCTGATGCGATCCAAGAAGTAAGTGCAATGATTGCGAAAAGAGCAACTGGCGCAATTACATATCTAAGAACTGTGTCGGTAATGCTTAAGCCTGGGCCGCTAATAAGGCCATCTTCAACTGGTGACATAAGTAAACGCATGGATAAAGTGTAAATCCTTTATGCAGTTGCTGCTGCCACACCAAATGGTTCTAGATACTGCAACCATTTGGCGTTAGTTTGACCAGTTCCAAGAATTCTCCAAGCCGCGCCAACAGGTTCGCGCGGAAGTTGGCGCAAACGCCAACCTATTTCTTTAAGTTGCTTATCGGCCTTTAAATGATTGCATTTGTGACAAGCTGAAACAACGTTTTCCCAGTTGTGACCGCCGCCACGACTGCGTGGAATCACATGATCGATAGATGTAGCAGGCGCACTGCAATACACACACCGGCCTCCGTCACGCGCAAATATTGCCCGACGAGAAAGTGGAACTGCATGGCGATATGGAATGCGAACAAATTTATTAAGACGAATTACCGAAGGTAGTTCTATTTCTCCGCCGGAGAAATGCAAAACAGATCCAGATTCTTCAATCATTGTTGCTCTGTGATTAAGGACCAAAATAAGCGCACGGCGTTCGGTTATGACACCTAGTGGTTCGTAGGTGGCGTTCAAAACCAACGTTCGAGACATGCGATTCCCTTCGCGATTGGTTTATCTTGCCCCAAAACACCCGAGCACATGGGTATTGACTAGCGACATTTCGGTAAAGATTTGGATAAAGTCTGTCTTCTATGAACGAATCCGTGCGTAATGCCCTTGAGTGGATTAGCGGAACCCCCCTGCGCGTAGCAATCATCCTAATCACTTCAATGGTGGCCCAAGCTTTTGGAACCCGCGCAATCGATAGAGCAATGTCTAGGCTTTCTACAGCCGATTTACTTCCTGGCCCACGCAATATCGTTACTCGGCAAAAAGAGCGTGCACGCACAATCGGTGGAGTTTTATCTAGCACTTTAAAAACAGTTATTTGGGTTGTTGCATCTGCAATGGCCCTTGGTGAACTTGGATTTAACTTAGGACCCATCATTGCCTCAGCTGGAATTTTGGGAGTTGCACTTGGACTTGGTGCGCAGACTCTTGTTCGAGATGTTTTATCTGGAATATTTATGTTGGTCGAAGATCAATATGGAGTCGGCGACAAAGTAGATGTCCTTGAAGTTCAAGGTGTTGTAGAAAAAGTGGGCTTACGTGTTACTTGTGTCCGGGATAAAAAAGGCACGCTCTGGTATTTACGTAATGGTGAAATACTAAAAGTCGGAAACAAATCCCAACCTCAAGGAATCTAATTATCTGGCTGATTCTTCATTGAATGGGCCGCATATTGAAAGTAAGTCCAAAGCTCTTCTTTAAGTTCTTCGGCAATATTTAAATCAATTACTGCAGCATGCATACATTCAAGCCAAGCATCATGTTCGGGTGTTGCTATATGAAATTCTGCGTGACGCATTCGCAGCCTTGGATGTCCCCGTTGTTCAGTGTAGGTATTTGGCCCACCCCAATATTGCTCCAAAAATAATTCAAGTCTTTCCTCCGCACCAGCCATATCTTCTTCTGGATACATTGGTTTCAAAATTGGATTAACTGAAACCTTTTCATAGAAGCGCTTTGTTAACTCTTTAAATGTTTCAGATCCACCAGCGCGTTCATAAAATGTTTCTTCACTCATGGTTAGGCATCTTCTTTAACCTTGCTTATCTTGAGCACAAAGTAGGCC
>CAINSH010000252.1 GCA_903852955.1 uncultured Actinomycetes bacterium
GCACCTTTTCAGTTATACTGACCAAATGCGCTCAATTAATCGTTTTTTGCCAACTAATGCTTCTTCAAACGCCCGCAGATTTATTGTTGCCTCCATCGCAACGCTTGCGATGCTAGCCACCACGGTGGTCTTACCAGCAACAATGCAGGCACCAGCATTTGCAGATGGTGAGTGTTCAAAGATTTATGTTCCGCCAGTGCCACCAGTTCCAACCGATGGATCTGATACTGGAACTTCAGAGGCAATCATTAGAGCCGTAGATACAAGCGCAGACGTCGGTGATGAATTACCTGTTTTTAATTGTTACTTGGCATCACCAATTGGCGCTTTTTATAAAGAGCCAATTTGTCAGGCCTTTGACGGTGATCGAGTTCTGACTTCTACGCCACCAGCTGGAAAATATAAAATTATGTGTACCGGGGCAGAAGCCACAAATGCTTACCTAATCGCATACTATGCAGGAACATTTACTGTAAATCCAAAGCCCGTAGAGCCAACACCTACGGCTTCGCCGACAGCAACGCCGACCCAGCCAGCCGTGGTTGCCAATAAAGTTGAATCTGGAAAAGATTTTAGTTATTTCACTGAGCTTCAAACAGCTAGCGGAATTAACCACAACGTTGCCGTTCAAGCCGCGGCAGGTGTATTTACCTCTGGATCAATTATTAATATTGTTGGAAAACCAGAGCTTTCACTTAAGGGTTCGCAGTTAAGTTTTAGCATTGAAGGTCGCAGCAGCTCTGGCACAACTTTGTCTCGCATGAGCAAGAGCTTTACGGTGATAATCGATGCGCCCTCAAATAAATTCCTTCCAGTATTTAGCGCTGATGGTTCAAAATGGACACCGGTTCAGCAGCTAACTTCTCCTGAACTTCCAACTGGTGTCTTAACTGGATTCACTGGTGGGGGATCAACTTTTTCAATCTCTACAAAGGTCTTTGGCTACTTTGGGCTTCGCACTAATCAAAACAATTTTGAACTCACTGCCCAACCTTCCAAGAGCACATATTCGACTACAGATAACCCACAACTTGCGGCAGAGGCACAAGGCGATGGAAAACTGAGCTTTAGTACTTCTACTTCAAAGGTATGTTCGGTTTCTTCAGCAGGAATCGTGGTTGCAAAAACCGTTGGCACCTGTTCTATTACAGCCAAGAAGTTAGGAGATCCTGAATTCCTAGACGCTGTATCTGCGCCACTTGCGATTACTTTTGCAAAAACCGCTGCCACCAGTAGTGGTTCAAGTAAAAATAATCCTGCGCCAAGCCGAAACACTGGTAAGACAACGGTAGTTATTGTTAAGAGCGCAACTTCTGATTCGCTTCTTCTTGCAGACCCTGGCATGGATCTAAGTGCATCAAACGTCTCGATCTCTGGACTTTCTGGTGGAGTTCGTTTGCCACTTAAGAAAGCTTTCCAACTACAAATATCTTCATTGTCGCCATCTACTTCTTATCAGATGAGCGTACTTACACCATCTAGTAACAGCATCCCATTGAGTCCAAGTTTGACGTCATCCCGTGGCGTTCTTACCTTCCAAATTATGGAGTTCATTAAAGCTGGTAAATACAAGATCGTATTAACTTCTGCAGGCTCTGCTCAATCAAACATGATTGAAGTAACTGTCGGCTAGTTAGTGCTTGACTTGCCAGAAAGAAACTAACCATTGAATCTGGCTGTCTGAAAGAAACACGGCTATCCAAAAGCCTAAGAGCAAGAACGGTCCAAATGGAATTCTGGACTTTCGGCTTGCTTTTTTCGACAACAATAAGCCAACACTAATAAGCCCTGCGGTATAAAAAGATAAAATCAAATAAGCAGCAGTGGTCTTCCAACCAATTAGGCCCGCAGCAAAAGCCAGAACCGGGGCAAGCTTTACATCGCCCATACCCATTCCCTTGCTACCTGTTACAACATAAATAACCCCAAAAATAATTAGAGCCGTGATTGGGTCTCGCAAAAGACCGGTCAAGTTTTCAAATGATTGGTCCTGATACATTTTTATGCCAAAAACGCCTAGTTCAATTACGGCTAAAACCAGCGTAAAAAGATTAGGCAAACGATGTATTTTCACGTCAATATAAATGTAGGGAGCAGTAAAAACAGCAATCGAAAAGAACAGGATTGAGGCTAAGGAAAGATCAAACTTGGTATAAATCGCCAAAAAAAGCACACCGCAGAAGAGTTCACCTAATGGATAAATAAATGAAATTCGATTACGGCAACTGCGACAACGTCCCTTAAGTGCGATAAAACTGACTACAGGAATGTTTTCATACCAAGCTAAAGCTTTCTGGCACTGAGGGCACTCGGACCCTGGGAAAACCACTGACTTACCAATGTGTGTACGTAGGGCCAACACATTAGAAAATGAACCAAAGATGAGGCCAAAGAAGAATACATACAAAGAAATCATTGCAGTGCGTGCCTTCCTTGGTTAGTTATTTGGTAATAAGAAACCCTACCTAACGCACTCAATCTCTTGAGTCGGCGCTAGGTAGGGTTCTTTTTTAAATTAGGCTGCTGGGTACTTACACAAAGTCACCGGACTAAACGCAGTACCGCCTGCAATATCTTTATAGCCCCGAACCGTTGACTGTGCACCGTTTAAGGAGATCTTCAAGAAATAATCTCCGGCAGTTGGTGCATTTGCAACCGTTTCTTGTCCGCCACCTTGAACCAAAGCTGGGATCGCCTTGATGTACGTATTAAATGCAGCAGTTAGAGGGGTAGTACCATCAGCTTTAAGAGTTGTTGTGTACCAACCAGCAACAGCAATATTTGGGAATTCGCCGTTATCAATGTAGAAAGAATCTAGGGCAGAAGCTAAAGCCACCGCGCTTGACTGACATGATTTTTCTACAGACTTGTTTCGAGCACCTGCAACACCAATTGTTACGATTGCGGCCAAGATACCCAGAATAATTACAACGATCAAGAGTTCAATAAGAGTGAAGCCTTTTGATGAGGACCTCTTCTTTTTTCTAAATAACTTCATCATCTTTTCACTGCTCCTCATGTTGTTATGCGATTGGGCATAGGTGACAAGCGTAACCTATGGATTACTGACCTTCAATTTCCGCTAGCTGCAGCCCTTTCCGGACTGAATAGTGCCGTCTTTGACCACGGTGATCGAGCCGTCAGCATCGGGATATCCCAAATACAGCCGATAAGGCGAGCCTTTGCGGGAAAGGGCTTGCAAGGCCACTCCATTGCCATTTGTTAGAGCCGATGTTGGGACTGCGATTTCATTTTGAACATTTGCCAAATACCCTGCGTCCACTAATACCTGAAGAGAAGCGGCATTAACATTTGAATCATTGAAGTACGACGCATTTGCCGAACTTATTGATTGGTAGTCAATGTTGCAGGCTTTGGTCTGAGAGCGTTGGGTGGTAGATGCAACGTTGAAAGTCACAATTCCAGCCAACAGCGAAATAATGACTACTGTAATCAAAAGCTCAATGAGTGTGAATCCTTGAGTGTTTGACTCTTTTTTATCCATGTTTAGCTCGCTCTCTGGAGATCCCATAAATCAATCCTATATGTGCCACTTGTCTGCGAAACACTTTTGCCAAAGTTGTTAA
>CAINSH010000253.1 GCA_903852955.1 uncultured Actinomycetes bacterium
CATCCCCGAGACCAAGAGTTAGTTAATTTTGTTTCAGTTGCTCGAATGATTAAAGACGAATACGAAATCCGCGAAATGCAAAAGGCGGTTGATGTAACACATCGCGGATTTAATGATGTGATTCGCGCTTTGCCTGCAGCGGTTAACACTCCCCGTGGAGAACGCGTTGTTGAATCTGCTTTCTTTGGGCGTGCCCGAGTTGAAGGAAATGATCTCGGCTACACAACTATTGCAGCCAGTGGAGCGCACGCATGCATCTTGCATTGGACTCAAAATGATGGAGAGGTTAAAAACGGTGACCTGCTACTTCTCGATGCAGGAGTTGAAGTAGATTCTTATTACACCGCTGACATCACACGCACATTGCCTATCAGTGGAAAATTTTCACCGGTGCAGCGCTCTTTGTACATGTTGGTTTACGAAGCGCAAAAAGCTGGAATCCAAGCAATAAAGGCTGGAGTTCCATTTCTTGATATCAATCGTGCGAGTCACACAGTTTTAGCTCAAGGCCTGATTGATATGGGAATTCTGAAAATGAGTGTGGAAGAAGTTATGGATCCAGCATCTGGTATTCATAAACGGTGGACGCTGCATGGAATTAGCCACATGCTTGGCATGGATGTTCATGATTGCGCACAAGCGCGCGCGGATCAATATCGCGATGGGGTTCTTGAAGCTGGAATGATTCTGACTGTTGAACCAGGTCTATATATTCAAATTGATGATGAGTTGTTCCCAGCTGAATATCGCGGGATTGGCATCCGAATTGAAGATGATGTTTTGGTAACAGAAACCGGATTCATTAACTTGTCTGAAAATATCCCACATCACCCAGATGAAATTGAAAGCTGGATGGCTTCTTTACGCTAAAGAAAGCCCCGCCCAAGCTGCTAGTAAGCCGCAACCAAGTGATAGTAAGAGGTTTAACCCTGCGTCTTTTGTTCGCTTAAGTTCGTATGCCAAGAAAATATCAAGCATAAATGTTGACCAGGTTGTAAATGCACCTGCAAAACCAACTGCTATCAAGTCATGCACATGCTCTGAACTATTAAGAGTAAGTCCTAGTAGAAACGATCCAATAATGTTTACTAGAAAAATACCGTAAGGCTGGTTTGTAAAACGCCTGATGTATTGATCAATTGCAAAACGTGCTGGTGCCCCAATGGCTGCACCGATAATTACATATAAAACATTCATTTTCGTACCGGAATAACTCTACGAGCAAATGGAAGTACGATGACAACAATCATTAGTGAAAAAATCACATTGTGAAAAAGAAATAGCATTCCTCCTTCTTTTGGTTCTAACGCTTGTGCCGTAACTGCTGAGAAAGTTGTTAATCCAGCGCAAAATCCGGGCAAAAGTAAGTGGCGTAATTCAGTAACCCCACGGCGCTCCATCAAAACAAGTAAGGCACTAGCTAGAGCTACACCGATCAAGTTGGCAGCTAAAGTTCCGCTTCGATCATCTGGGATTGCAACGCTTAGTCCGTACCGAACAAGCGTTCCGGCAACTCCGCCAAGAGAAACTAAAACTAGGGATTTCAGAGTGGCAAAGCTTTCTTTGTAACACCTGATACCAAGCGCGTAACAACACTAATTACTAGGGCGGCAAGAACTGCTGACCAGAAGTTAGTTACATCTAATTTGTCACTCCAACGGGCAACTAACATCAAGATCGATGCATTAACGACAACTAGAAATAAACCTAAAGTCAAAATTACTGCTGGCAAAGTTAAGAGTTTTAACAGGCTTCCAAGGGTTGCGTTAAGCAGGCCAAACAAGAGCGCAACCCATAGATAGGTTGTAAAGCCACCTAATACATCAATTCCAGGAATCAATGCAGTTGCTATCCAAAAAGATAGTGCCAAAGCAGCCCAACGCAGGATTAGTTTCATATGAGTATTAAATACCCTCGCGCTTGCGAATCTTTGAACCTAGCCAACGTGCTGGGTCGTATTTGATATCTACAACGCGCTCCTTCATAGGGATAATCGCGTTATCGGTGATTTTGATATGTTCAGGACAAACTTCGGTACAGCACTTAGTGATGTTGCACATTCCAAGACCGTGCTCTTCTTGAGCTGTCTTTTTACGGTTTTTTAATGTGTCTAATGGGTGCATATCAAGCTCTGCGATACGGATAAAGAATCGTGGTCCAGCAAACGACTTCTTATTCTCTTCGTGATCGCGAATGACGTGGCAAACATCTTGGCACAAGAAACATTCAATGCACTTGCGGAACTCTTGGCTGCGTTCAACGTCTACCTGTTCCATCCGAGCATCACCTGGAGCTAAATTGGCCGGAGGTGAATAAGCTGGGATTTCCATTGCTTTCTTGTAATTAAAAGAAACATCCGTGACTAGATCTTTAATTACTGGAAATGCTCGTAGTGGTGTAAC